>JAYTAU010000051.1:0-5533 GCA_043737375.1 Planctomycetia bacterium | reverse complement strand
ATTCGAGGATGGACGAATACGCGAACCCGCTTGACGTAATCGTCGAATTGTTCTTTGGCCAAAGTGCGGACTACTGGCGAAATACTCTCCAATTTTCTAAAGCGCCGCTCTTTGGAGAAGTAGACGTCCGCGTCGAACTCGATCTCGCGCTCTTCGGGCGGGGCGTCGAACAAAATCTCGTGGGCAGCGACCGGTTGGTTTAGCTGAATGCTAAGCCGTTCGGCCAACTTCTCGGCAACACGCACCAACCAAGCATACGGTCGTCGGGCCAGCCGCTCGTACATCGCCCGCTGCTCGAAAAAGCTGAACTGCGACAACCGCTTGTAAAGCTGTCGTCGTTTGCCGAATAAACCTTCCAAAAGTTCGCCCGCAGGGCTGCCATTACCTATCCGCATCAGTTCCGCTGTCATTTCGCTTTCGCTAAGTCGGAACAACGATTCCAAGTCCAGCCGCTCATACAGCATGTAGAAAGCCCGTTGCAACATGCCGGTCGCTGCCCGCACGGTGTGATGCCAGTAGACCTCGCTAAACATCACGTAGCGCGCAAAGACCATCATTTCGGCCGCAGTGCGTCCCTTGTCGGTAATCGCCAGTCCGTCTCCCGCTTCGTTCAAGCACAAGCTGCCGATCAGACGTTGCTGATCGAAGTGGCGACCGTAAGGCACACCCGCGTGTAAACTGTCGCGAGACAGATAATCCATTTTGTCGATGTCGATCGGACTCGACAGCAGGCTGTTCAAAATTTGCGAACACGCATCGTCGTGCGGCCCGTTGAGCAATGCAATGACCCTTTGCGGTTCGATCTGCCAGTCGTTTCGCAGCACGTCGGCGATTTCGCCATCAAGCATAAATCGCGCGGCAAACTGCTCGTGACGGGGCACGCCCGGCAGACGCAAATCCTCGATCGGATGACAATACGGCCAATGACCCAGATCGTGCAACAGCGCCGCGACAATGAACACCTCGGCCTCAGCGGCCGGCACCGCCTGTGCAAACCGCGCGTCATACGACAATTGCTTGAGGTACAACAGTGCCAGTCGATACACGCCCAACGAATGTTCGAACCGCGTATGATTGGCCGCCGGATACGCCAACGCCACCAAACCCAATTGGCTGATCCGCGCCAGGCGACGAAACTCGGCCGTATCGATAAGCCTGCGAACACGCGGCGTTACGGGAATATCCAGCTCGGGCGGAATGCGCAACAGCGACGCCCTGGCATCTAGATTGGCAACTTCGGAAATATTGCGGAGCGAGGACATCGAGTGCGGAATGCGAATTTGGAAGTGCGGAGTTGTCGGTCGTCGGATGTCTGTGATTAGTCGCTCTCTGTCCTCACTCCCACATCCTACCTCCCCTACTTCTACCTCCTCAAAACGGCGGCAAATTCATGACCAACCGCAACAATACGGTGACCGCCAAGAAGAATGCGTAATGAAAAAATGCGTTGACCGATTCCAGGTCAAACGTCGCCAGCGATGTCAGCGAGCCGACGATGATCATCACCGCGACGTACGGCAAAATTTGCCATAGCTCGCGCGACTCGCCGCCGAAAATGCGCGCGGCAATGATCGCATACATGCCCCATAATCCGGCATATACCAGGGCCACGATCGCGGTGCGCAGGATCAATGGCCCCCCGCTATAGGCGTCGAACTCGACGTCGCGCAAGATCGTGTAGCCGCCAAACGCCATCGGCGGCGCAATCAGCAGCGCGCCGAGCCCCAAAACAAAATAGCTATGGCCCACCGGCGCAGTTCCGCGGCCCAGCACCCAGGCCACGATCAGCGTCACCAACGCCGCGGCGACCGCGGCAAAGATAACGACGGGCTGCACTTTCGTGCGTTCGCGCGACAGGGGCTTGAGAACCGCGCGACCTTTACTGTCTTTAGCCGCGCTGGCTCCGCCGCCGGCGTACTCATCCGGAACGTGAATCTTGACTTCTTCCTCAACTTTGGGAACGGTCAAGACCGTCTTGCATTTCGGACAAGGGCCTTGCTTGCCTGCAAACTTTTCGCTGACCTGAAATCGCGTTTTGCAAGAGGCACAGACAACCTGAATAGGCATAAGCAACGACCACGGTGCGCTGAATCGGCCACGGACATGTGGCCATTGATGTGCCAAAACCCTAGTTTCAACGCACTTCGCCGGCAAGTCAAGGACGCCTGGCCGCGCGAGACGACCGAATCGATCAAATGTGAGGATTGTGCACGATTTTACGGTCGAATCTTCCCTTTCTCATCCGACGACTCGGCAGCGGATGCCGCCCCACCCGACGCAACACAAAAGTTGTTGACACGCATGGCGTAGATTAGGATCGAATGTAGAGCGTTTTTTACCGCATCTTGATTTCGACCCTCTTGCGTGTCCGATCGATGCCTATCGCCGCACACTGCCCGAACGGTCACAAAATTCTTTGCCCCGACAATCGGGCCGGTCGCAGTGCGCGTTGTCCCAAGTGCGCCAGCGCGTTTCGAATTCCGCTGCCGGATGGCACATCGTCTGAAGGTCAATTGCCTGCAAGCGCTTCGTCCGATAGATCTGATTCGAGGCAAGACCAGCCGCTTGCCCACACCAATTCAGAGCGATCCTCCGACACGTTTTACATCCCGGCATCTGGAAATCTCTCCGATCAAAATTCGGAGACGAATCCTGCGGAACCTGATACGGTAACTTCAGACAATGCCGACGCAGCTCAGGCGACCGACGGCACGACGACCGTGGCAACCGGTACTGAAACCGCTGATGACAATCGCGAGTTCGCAGTAGTCGACAAGCAATCATTGCCGGCTGATCACGACGAGTATCAAGTCCGACCGCTCGAAGGCAAATGGAATTCGCTCGCTGAAGATGGCGACGATGACGATCTGGAACTTCCCGCGACTGAAAATCTATCGGGCATTCGCGGTAGCCCACCCCCTTTGCCTGTAGTTGGTGGAACCATCGACGCGTCGCCGGTGATTAACGGTCTGGTTGGAATCGAGGAATCGTCGGCAATCGTCGCGAAAATATCGGAATCCGAAAAACCCGAGGCGCGAATGGATCAATTTTTCGACGAACATGAACCGATCGATCATTTAGGTCAGGTCAATATTGACCCGAATGACCCGCTCGCGGCCCTGGCGACTGACATGTTCGAAGAGGATTCGCCGGCGACTGGCGGGAGTGGCAAATTGTCCGACAGCGGCAAATTGTCCGACAGCGGCAAAATTTCCGGAAGCGGCAAGTCCATTGCCGGCGGCAGCGATAAATTACCATTCAGCGATACGCCATCGGTAAAGCTTAATTCCGAAGGGTCGTCACCAAAGCTGCCTGCCGGCGCGAAAAATGGCACGGGTAGCGGGATCAATACGACTGCCGCTAACATCAGCAAGACGAAGATCGACGCGGTGAACCCGGGCAGCGGCAAGTCCCACGCTGCGACTTCCAATACTGATAAAAACACCACAACAAAAATCAACGATACAAAAAACAACGCGACTAAAAATACCCTTGCGAAACCCAGCGCACCAAAACCTGTAACTGCGAATACTTCGGCGCCGGCCGCAGCGGCATCGAACACCACGGCCACAAAGACTGACGGAGCCAAGTCGGACGTCCCGCAGCGAATACCTGACGACATGTTAGTGTTCCTCTGTCCGAATGGTCATAAGCTCAACGGGCCAAAACGTCTGGCCGGCAAGGTAGGCCAATGCCCGCATTGCGCAGCGCGATTTCAAATTCCAATGCCCGAGGATGACCTCGACGATTACGAAGAACCGGGAATCGACGACACCGAAACTGAGCCGGACGACAATTACTACGACGACGATTATGGACAGGACGCTCCGACCGCCGCACCGACCGACCTGGCGAGCATGATCGCTTCGGTGCGCGCCGAGGCCGAAAAAGAAGCGGCCAGCCGGTCGGGCAAATCGGGCAAAGGCTCGAACAAAACGTCCGGATCGGATAAAGGCACCGGCTCGAGCAAATCTGCCGCAGCTCCGCCGCCTGTGCCGAAACCGTCAAATTCAACCGCGACCAACGCTAGCGCCGGACATTTTGTCGAGGCGCAGTTACTCGACATCGATCGGCATCCTCTCGCCGATTTGGTGTCGCGACTGTGGGGCGAGCGCGAACATGGCGGAACCATTGAAATTCACTTGGATGGAGGCGTGGTCATGGTGCCCGACTGGTTCGACCAGAATCTGTCGCGCAAATCGCACGGACTGTTCGCGGCGCAGGCTGCTGACGGCACGGTGACGATGACCGTGGTGCCCTGGGAGACGATTACGCGGGTAATTGTGCGCGGCGTAGTGGGCTTGCCGGACGGGATGTTCGAGTAAGTTGTAGAACGGAATTCCCTCGTTCCCACGCACTGCGTGGTAACGTACACCGTGGTAACGTACACCCCGAACACTCCGCGTCTGTTTTTTATTCCAGCGACCACTCAATGCCGTTAAACGGAATTCATTCCGTTTTACGCTACTCTTCTTCGATCAGATCCCCTTCGGTGATCATCACAAAGCCCTTATTGGCCAGCGTTTCCATGCCCATCTCGATGTTGTCGACCATCAGCGCCACGGCAGGCCGACCGTGCGGGCGAACGATCAATGGATACGCCTGCACGATGTTGACTTCGGCCTGCAACAGCGCCGTGCAGACGCGTAGCAACGGCTGATCCCCCTCGGGCAATTCGACGCCGATCAAGTCGGTTTCGATCAGTGCCAAACCGGCACGTTCCAAGATTTCGCGGCCTTGCTCGGGGTGGCTCAGCAGAAACCGAACGAAGGCGCATTCGCTGGAATCGGCGATGGAGAGCGCGACGATTCGCACGCGACTCCCTTCGAAACGACGAACCACTTCGAGCAACTGACCGACGCGGTTTTCGAGAAAGACCGTAAATTGGCGAATGCTGGGGTAATTGCGACCGCGCATGGTCGAATAGCCGACGCCGGAGGATCCTTCGCTGCTGAAGCTCATAAAATACTCTCGATTGCGTTGAGAATGCGCGGCGTTACGCAGGTAAAAACGCCGCTGCTAGCAAGTCCGAAGTATAGGACTCGCGACAATTTTGGTCAACGCGGGGACAAGAGCGAGGGCAGACCATCTCGATTTCAAATTTTTATAAGCGACTCAATATGCTCGGTCGTCGGCATACGAGTCGAGCGATCCGCAGTCGGCGCATCTGTATGTTATCACTCGATATTGAGTGTTACCGACAACCTTCATGACTCCCCAAAAAGACTTTTCCAAGTGTCCTTTGATCCAACACTGGAAAGCATACTTGCGTCCTGGCAGGTCCGTAAGAATTCCCGCATCCATTCGACCGCCGCACTTGGCGCAAGTTTGCCGCTTGTTTTCGATCATTGATTTTGAGGATGTCGATTGATGGCATTGTCGAACTCAACTCTACGACCCTGTATTACAAAAGTTGAAAATCCGCGCACGATAAGACGATTTTACTCCGTTCCTCTTCAGCACCGAAGGTGCGATTCAGCCCCAGCCTAGGGCAACGCCCTGGGTCAATGGCCCAACAGTTCATTCAGCCCTG
>JAYTAU010000050.1:0-2189 GCA_043737375.1 Planctomycetia bacterium | reverse complement strand
CAGGCGTGCCCACGAGTGTGAATGGCAAAAAACTGTCGGCGCTCGAAATCGTGACTGAACTGAACACGATAGGCGGGCGCAACGGCATCGGACGCATCGACATGGTCGAGAACCGGTTTGTCGGCATGAAGAGCCGCGGCGTTTACGAAGCGCCGGGCATGACGATTCTGTACGCCGCGCATCTGAACGTCGAACAGCTCACGGTCGATCGCGATCTGCTGCATCTCCGCGACCGGCTCTCGCCCGAGGTGGCCGAGATGGTGTACTACGGTTTTTGGTATACGGCCAAAATGGACGCTCTGATGGCGTTCAACCGGCAGACGCAGCGCAACGTGACCGGCGAAGTCACGCTGCAACTTTACAAAGGCAACATCAGCGTCGACAAGCGTAGTAGCCCGTACAGTTTGTACGATGCGGGCATCGCCAGCATGGAAGGGGGCGGAAGTTACGACCAGACCGACGCCGAAGGATTTTTAAGAATTCAGGGACTGCCGATCCGCGTGCAAGGGCGGGTAACTCCGCGCGAGTGGTGACTAAGGTTTACCACGGAGGCGCGGAGAGGCAAAAGGGGTCGGGGATCAGGGGAGTCGAATTGCAAAACTAAAAACTTTCGTTACTCTCTGTGTCTCCGTGGTTGATATATCGCAGAACGCATTGGTCATTCTGGCTTCGTCATTCGTGATTAGCCCATGTATCTCTTCGAAAACCCCGTTCTCCAGCGCGAACTGCTGATCAACCTGCGTACGGTGCGGGCGTTTGTGTTGCTGTTCGGCTATAACGCGCTGTTGGGGCTGGTAGTGCTGATCGCTTGGCCGCAAGAACGTCAGCTCGATCTGAGCAGCAACCCCGAGAAAGCCAAGTCGCTGGTCAACCTGTTTTTTCTGGGGCAATACGTGCTGGCATCGATGATGTCGCCCAGCTTTGCGGCGGGTGCCATCACCGGCGAGAAGGAGCGCAAAACTTACGAGTCGCTGTTGGCCAGCCCGTTGCGACCGGGGGCGATTATTCTGGGTAAGTTGCTGGCGTCGCTCACGCACTTGGCGATCCTCATTTTCTCGTCATTACCGATCGTCATGCTTTGTTTGCCGCTCGGCGGCGTGTCGATTTACGAAGTGCTGGCGATGTATCTGGGTCTGGTGCTGAGCGTCTGCGTGTTCGGCATGATCAGTATCGCGTGCAGCAGTTACTTCCAGCGCACGGCGTCGTCGTTGGTCGTGTCGTACTTGTTGATTCTGCCGCTGGCAATGTTGGGCGTGATGTTTTGGAATGCGTTTGGCAACGATGGGCAGGCCCGACTGTTTTCGATTTTGACGATCGTGCCAGTGGTTTGCCTGGCGATTTGCGGGGTGCTATTCGCGACCACGACCGCGCGATTGCTGCATCCGCCCGACGTTGGTAGCGAAGGCAAAGAGGTGATCGACATCGATAGCGAGGCGCAGCACGCCGTCGGCCTGATCATTCAACGCGATCGTTTTCCCGATCGATTGTTTGCGCCTGCAAAACGCAACACGTTGCTGCCCGACGGCGCGAACCCGGTGTTCGACAAAGAAATGCGCAGCGAGATTTTTGCGCAAGGGACGCTGATGCTGCGGCTGGTGATTCAGGTCAGCATGTTGTTGGCGATTCCGTTGATGGCAGTTTGTTTGTACTGGAAGCCGCAACTTTCGCCCTGGTACATCAGTTTTACGCTAGTGTTCAACATGCTGGTCGGGCCGGTGTTTTCGGCCGGTAGCGTGACCAGCGAGCGCGAACGCGAGACGCTCGATCTGCTGCTGACGACCATCATTTCGCCCTGGCAAATTTTGTGGGGCAAGCTGATCAGCGGGCTGCGGGTCTCGAGCGTGTTGTCGGCATTTTTGCTTTGGCCGCTGCTGTTGGCCTGTGTGATGGTGCCGTATTACTGGAGCAATTTACCGTCAATCGTGGCGTATTTGGTCATCTTCGGATTGACCTGTTTGACCACGGCCTCGGTCGCATTGTTTTGCTCGGTGATGTTCAAAAAGACCGCGACGAGTCTGATGACGACCTATCTGACGATCGTGATGTTGTTTACCGTGCCGCTGGCGATGAGCTATTTTGCCAATACGTTTTTTCCGTACTCGGCGTCGACCAACGTCGTCGACGCATTGGGAATCGTCAGCCCATTTGCCGCGGCGTTTCAGGTGCCGTTGATTTTCGGAAATCCGGAC
>JAYTAU010000049.1:0-2199 GCA_043737375.1 Planctomycetia bacterium | reverse complement strand
GACTATCGCAACAGATCGGCTTTCGTTTGCCTTCGACGGGGCAAACAACCGGCGATATCTGGCGCGATCCGGACGAGTCGCCCGAGTATTCGGTGATGGCAGTCGATGTGATTGCGATCTCGCGTAACGGCGCGCTCTGCGGCGAACTGACTAGTCGCGGACGACTGATGCATCCGGCCGGCAACGTGCTGGCGACATTTGTACAACGCACGAGACTCTGGCGCGGCAGTCGCACCGTCGAGGTCGACATCGAGTTATCGCCCGACGAACTCCCTGCAGCCGATGCCTGGGCTTCGTACTACGCCTGCCGGTTCGCTTGGCCGGGAGATTTCAGCGAACTTCGACGTAGCGTGCATGGTGCCAGTCACGCAACCGAAGCGAAGCGTCTCGAAGCGCCTGATTATATCGAGCTGGTCGGCGAGAAAACTCGCACCGTGTTCGCGTTTGACGGGCTGCCGTATCATTTACGAACCGGGCACCGCATGCTCGATTCGCTGTTGATCGTACGCGGCGAAACATCGCGCACATTCCGATTTGCGATCGGCATCGACACACCGCGCGCATGGCAAGTGGCCGCCGAACTATCGGCCGCCGGCGAAGACGGAGCGAGTTCAATTGTTGCGAAGAGATTGGTCCCCCCACCACGTGGGCGCAAGTCGAGCTGGTTGTTTCATGTCGATGCGCAGAACGTGGCCGTCACGCACTGGGAGCCGCTGCTGAGTGACACGGGGAGCGCGGATCAGCAAATCGTCGGATTTCGCTGCCGGCTGCAAGAAATGATGGGCCGCGGAGTAACAGCCAAACTTCGGTCGTATAGAAACGTATCGACGGCCCAACGGGTTGATTTTTTGGGGCAAACGATCGAGGAACTGCCAATCGACGGAGATACGATTTCAATTGATATCGGTTCGTACGAGTTTCTGCAGCTCGATGCCCGCTGGTGAAGTAATGCAACCGCGAAACACACGGGCGACAGGAAAACAGCCCGGTAGGATAAACCGTCGAGTACGAAAAAATGTTAGCCGCAAATGGACGCGAATGAATACGATTTGCAATCGAGGTTCGATCGTTGACTAGCGGTACCGGCAGATCTTCGGAAATGCCGTGATCGACTTTTCTTAATTCGCGTCCATTCGTATCCATTTGCGGCCAATTTCTTTCCTATATTTTTCTATGTGTTCTCAGTGCCTCCCTGGTTCATCAATCGACTAGCATTCACTGGCCGAATTCTTTATTCTGCATCGCATGATCGTGACCTTGGATGGACCTGCCGGAGCCGGAAAAAGCAGCGTCGCCCGCGCGCTGGCCGGACGATTGGGCTTTCGCTTTTTGGATACCGGGGCGATGTATCGCACCGTGGCCCTGGCGGCCGTCCAGAGAAACCTGCCATGGGAAAACCCGAACGCATTGATTGCATTGACTGAGCAGATTGATATTCAATTGGTCGGCGATTCGATATTGCTCGACGGCATCGATGTGTCGACCCCGATTCGGACCTCCGAAATCACCGCTGTTACGCACTACGCAGCCAACAACCCCGGCGTGCGGGCGATTCTGGTTGAGCAGCAACGCGCCATCGCCGGACCAGGCAACCTGGTGACTGAGGGACGCGATCAGGGAACCGTGGTGTTTCCCAACGCCGATTGCAAGATCTATTTGACCGCTTCACCCGAAGAACGTGCCCGGCGGCGGCAGCGCGAGTTGGAGTCGCGCGGCGAAGCGATCGATTTCGAGCAACTGCTGGCACAGCAGAACGATCGCGACGCCAAAGACAGCAATCGCACCGTGGGCCCGTTGGCGCGTGCCGGCGATGCGATCGAAGTCATCACCGACGGGCTGGATCAACAACAAGTCATTGACCGGCTGGAAGATATCGTGCGCGAAAGGATGAGTGAACTTGGTATTTCGTAGTGACCTATCTCGATCGACACAAACTACTCAAATCTCGTTCCCACGCTCCGCGTGGTAACGAACATCCGGACGCTCCGCGTCCCTTTGGAATTAATGCGACGTAAACTTTATAAACACGCTCTGGTTGAGATACCGCAGAGCGGCGAAGCAACCCGTTCCCACGCGGAGCGTAGGAACGAGAGGGTTCCTCGCGGAGCTTAGGAGCGAGAGGCGATAGTTCTGAATAACGTGCTTATACAACGGATTCGCGGAGCTAACTTGATGCTTAAGTCTGTCGATAACCGGCTC
>JAYTAU010000048.1:0-5583 GCA_043737375.1 Planctomycetia bacterium | reverse complement strand
AAAGCATCGCCATGCGCCGCCGCCTGGCAGGCTGGAACGTCGATTACCTCGCCAAAATCATTGCACTACCAACGACTTAGTGTGCGTTTGCCCTGGCTCTGTATCCGCCAGCAAGTTGCTCGCAGATTTCGGTAGACTTGGCTTAGGCAGCTTAGCTACGCTCGATCTCCGCTAAGTCCCAGTCGAGTATCGCGAAAGTACGAAAGGGCGAAAATACGTAAAATAGGCGTAGATATTCAACCTCTATCAATTTTCGCGCTTTCGTGTCTTCGCGATCCGTCATTTGCAGCGAAGTCCGTCGGAATGAGGAGTTAACTACCGCACCGGTTCCACCCGCGGCTGAGCCAGCAGACGCTTCGATTCTTCCAGCAGAAACTTTGCATCCAAAAACGGCTCGCTGCCGATGTCTTGCCAGCGGACCAGTCCGTCGCGATCGATCAGAAACGTGCCGTGCAGCGGTTGTTGTTCGAAATCATCGTGACAGCGATACCGCTTGAAGACTTTCAGATCCGAATCCGAAACCAGCGGAAACGGAAACGGTCCGTCGACTTTGAACAAGTCGACGCTGTTCTTTAATTCGGCCAGCGTGTCGGTGCTGATGCCGACCAATGAGATGCCGGCTTCCTCGAACTCTTTGGCCAGCGGCACGAACTTATCGAGTTGCTCGACGCAGTGCAAACAGCCGGAACCCAAGTAGAAGATCGCCACGACCGGCTTGCCGCTGAAATCGCGCTTGAGCGAAATTGTTTTTTGATCGGCATCGGGCAGCGACCACGCATCGGTCGTCCAAGGTTGCCAGCGGAACGGACCCAATGATGCGAGCGGCGGGCGAATGCCGACATCGGTCGGCGGCTTGTACGCGATTCGCCAGTCCGCGCTGCCGGAAGAATCACCGTATCCCAACGACAACGCGATCGGTTCGAGACGTTCGAAGGGGGGCGTCTTCAAGTCGAGTTGCGCCGACAGCGCGCGTAACTGTTCGAACGTTTTCTTGACTTCGTCGGTCTTGCCGCGGGCATGCAGCACTTCGACCAGCGCGGCCAACGGCAGCACTTGTTCACGCCCGGCGTCGACGGCCTTGCGGGCGATTTGCTCGGCTTTATCATGATCGCCGGCCCGTTGGTAAGCCCTGGCAAGGGCCGACTTGTCCAGATCGCCGGCTTTCTCGAACAGCGCGAGAGCGGCTTTGTGATCGCCGGCAAGTGCGGCGCGTTGCCCCTGAACATGAGCGATTGCTTTTTCCATCATTGCGATGCGGTCTTTGATCGCTTTGATGTCCGGCTGCTTCGGGGCGGCCTGTTTCGCGTCGGACTGCTTTTCGTTGGACTTTTTGTCGTCAGCCTTCTGTGCCGCCGGTTTCTTATCGACGATTTTCAGTTCGTCGGCTGTTTGATCCTCAGTATTCTGTTGACTTGCTTCCAGTTCGCCCGCCTTCTCTTTGCCCGCTTCGAGTTCGTTGGATTGATCGGTCGATTGTTTGTCTGTCGTTTTCTGCTCGGGCGGTTTCGCTCCGTCCGGTTTTAGTTCCGTTTGCAGTCGGCTCAGTTTCTGCTCAAGCAACGCCAACTGTTCGCCTCCTTGAATTTGATTGCCGGCCGAAAAATGTGCGACGGCCAGAGCACGCAGCCGCCGGACGTCGTGCGCTTCGTCGCCCGATTCAGCCAGGTACGGTGTGTCGGCAAGCCGGATCAGTTCGTTCCAGAGTTCGAATTTCCCCAGCACATCGAACAGCCGTTCTCGGCCGTAACCGGCAGCGCTGTTTTTCTCAGACGGCTGATTGAGCTTGGGATGCCGGGGCAATTCGATCAGGTTTTTGGCGAGGCTCAAGGCATCGTTCGCGCGGCCGACATAGATCAAATCGCGCACGCACCACTCGTTGTTGTGCGCGTAGTTGTGAATTTGAAACGGCATCACGCGATCGCGCAGCATATAGGCATGATCGACCCGCGCGGCGGCCTCTTGCTGCCAGGCGGCGTCGGCATACCGTTTCAACTTCGAGTAAGTGTGCCCCGGCATGTGCCACATGTGCGCGATGCTGGGAGCAGATTGACCGCAATTCGCGGCGCTGTGTAACGCCCGCGCTGCCTTCTCGTCGTCCCACAGATGAATGCGATAGTGATGCGCCGGGTGCAGCGGCTCGGTATAGAAAACCCATTCGAGAATCGAATCGACCGCTTGATAGCTATTGATCGGCAGCACATCCTTCGACGTCCAAAGATGCCAGGCCAGCAGGGCCTTGGCTTCGATATCGGACGGATGCTCTTGCACAATGGTTTCAAGATCGCGGGTCAACAGTTGTTTGCGCTTTCGCTGGGCGTCGGAATTTTTGGCGTCGGTTTTTTTGCCCGCTGATTTCTTGACATCTGTTTTCTTGTCGGCTTTGGCGTCGTCTTTAGTAGACGTGGTGTTAATTGATTTGTCGGCAGCGGATTGTTCGCCGTTCGCTTGCTTCTTGTCCGGACGGGCGGCCAGATACTTGCTCCAGGCATCGATATACATTTCTTCGCGGGGCGTGCTGTTGCTCTTGCGCGAGACGGCCTCGGCGATGAACTTTGCGGCCCGCTCGGCATTGTTGACGTTCGCCGCGGCGAGGCCCCAATAGGCCATGGCACAGGTCGGGTCGATCGCGGCGACTTGGCGAAACGACCGCTCGGCTTCGAAGTACCAAAAGCCGTGTAGTTGGCCGAGTCCTTGATTGAAGAACGCTTGGGCGCGAGGTTCTTTGGTCGTTACAAAAAACTCGACGCGACCGGTGCCACCCATCAGATACGCGGCCTGTCGTGGTCCGCTATCGAAGGCCTCGCCAAAAGTCGAGTGGCCTGCGGCATGATCGCCCGTACGATCGACACTCGATGTGGGCTCGGCCGACTCGGTGGCGGAATCGGCTTTGTCCTCCCCGCGCGCAGCAACACTATCGAAGTGGACCGCGCTGATGGTTGCCGCGATGACGATCTTCGCCAAAGGAACTGCCATGACCGACAGGACAGAAGTTTGTTGGCGCATCGCGTAACCTGCGGTGGGAAAAGGGTAGGGGGCCGGCGAGGAGGGCAATATGCAGCGTAATCCCGCAAAGCATCTCGATCAAGCAAACGAAGCCAGGATTACATTGCCGCGATCGATTGAGTCGTTCGAAGCTGGCCTGTTGAATCGCAGTTCCAGGCGGGGTTGTGGAAGTCACTACCGAATTCACTCGGCTTTGTCGTTTTCATGCCTGATCGCACTATTGCCGCTTGTGCCGTGACCATTCGTATCGTTGTTGACACTGCGACCGCCAATGGGCTTTGCCAAGGTAACATGATCGCCATGCTCGTGACCACCGTGTTCGTGCCCGGCGGGATCGACACGTGTGGGCGCGTGCCCCACGCTTTCGCCCGGTGAGCGCGCATGCGCGACAATCGTCGCGGCAACCGGTTGACGCGTTGTGCCCTGGCCGGGTCTCGACGGTTCAGGTTCTGCAAACGGCATTGCCATGATGTCCGTCTCGACATCGGCCGCCGGTACTGCTTGGGCACGATTGCCAGCAGTCGCGATATGACGATCAACGGTGGGATAGTCCACTGCGTGACGGCCCACAGAATTGTCATCATCCAAACTCGACGGCCTGCTCAATCTCAATTGTTTGACAAAAAAGCCCTTGATTTCTAGCGCCAAACTGAACAAGCAGGGCACCAGAAATAGCGTAAACACCGTCGAAACCATCAAGCCCCCCAACAGCACACTGCCGATGCCACGATACAATTCGCTACCGGCACCTGGCGAAATCACTAGCGGCAACAAGCCAAAGAAACCGATCAACGTGGTCATGAAGATCGGTCGAATTCGGGTACTGACGCTTTCGACGACGGCTTGACGATGCGGCATTCCGTCGCCGATCAGGTTCAGCGCCTGCTCGACAATCAAGATGGGATTATTGACCACGGTGCCGATCAAAATGATGAATCCCAACATGGTCAGCACATCGAGCGACTGCGGAATGCCGATCCAATTCAGCATCTGCAAGC
This sequence comes from Planctomycetia bacterium, assembly GCA_043737375.1. Classification (GTDB taxonomy): domain Bacteria; phylum Planctomycetota; class Planctomycetia; order Pirellulales; family JALHPA01; genus JAWXCH01. The sequence goes on along the minus strand of JAYTAU010000048.1, from coordinate 1,582 downwards.
CGAGTAACCCGCCGACCGCGCCCAGCGGCACGCTGAGGATGATCACAAATGGATAGAGCCACGATTCGAACAACGCGGCCATCACCAGATAAGTGATGATCAAAGCTAACAGCAAATTGAACTTCATCGCATCCCAGGCCAGCCGTAGTTTGTCGGCGGTGCCCGAGAGCTTCATGTCGTAAAGCCCATCGCCGATTTGGCCGCTGGCTTGCAAGGGGCCGATCAACTGAGTTTTGATACGTTCGATCGCTTCTTCAAGCGGAACTTCGGGCGGCGGGGTAACCGCAACGGTGATCGCTCGAGTTTTCTCGCGGCGATTGATCTGTTCGGGACCGCTTTTGTATTCGACCTTGGCGACTGCTCCAAGTTCGGTCACACCGCCGCCGGGAGTTGCGATATCGAGTTTCAGCAAATCTTCGGTGCGATTGGCGAAACGTTGTTGCCCGACGATCGACAGATCGATTTTGTCGCCTTGATGAAAATAATCGGTGGCATACGCACCGTCGACCAAGGCATTGACGGCATAGCCCAGCTCGTCGGCGCGAAAGCCCTGATCCTCGGCCTCGTCGATTTTCGGGACGATGTGCATCTCGGGACTACTCAGATCTAAACTAGGCTTGGGAATGGCCATATATTTTGGCATTCCCTCGGGCGTGGTCTCGGGAAACACGTTTCCCAGCAGTCCAAAAGTTTGCCCGCCCAGTCCCACCAGTTTGCGAATATCGGGCCCCGTGATTTCGATGTCGATGCTACGGCCCGCCGACAACCCTTGCTCGAACAGGCTCGATTGAAAGGCGATGACCATCGTGCCCGGTAATTCGCTGGCCGCGCCGCGCAAGATGTTGACCAATTGCGCGGCCCGCATCGGGTCGGCGGCACGCACGCCCATGAACAATTGCCGACCGCGGGCCACATAAAAGAAATCGGCGATGACGGGCAGGGCCGTTTCTTTCATGCTGCCGGGGTTTTTTGGGTCGGGCATCAGCTTGGTGACCGTGGTCCCTTCGACATCCCAAAACGGCCGCAGTCGTTCCTCCAACTCGGCACCGTTGTCACGCAATTGATTGAGATTCAGCCCCGGCGGCGGCAACATGATGCCGATCACCAAGTTGCGATTGCCGTTGGGCAAGTACTCGATTTTGGGCATCATCAACCAAGCCAAAATCATCGTTGCCACGACAAAAATCAAGGCCGTGGCCAACATTCGATATGCGCGTTGCTGCAGCCAGGCATTGAGCGCACTAACGACATTCACAAACGCGCCACCCATCCGATCGAGCCAATCGAGTGAGTGACGAAGCTTGTCGCGGGTTACCTCCCAAGCTGTCGTCGGTTTTTCGAAAACAGGCTGAGCGGGTAGACGATCAACGGATTTGCCATCGGCTGTTTGTTGATCTGCATCGTCGGGCGAGCGTTTCTTGCCTCCGGACATCATGCGCGCCGATGCCATCGGTACGAAAATCAAGGCGACGAACAGCGACATGGCCAGGGCCGACGCGGTGGCCAAAGCAATATCGCGAAACAACTGGCCGGCCTCATCCTTGACGAACAACACCGGGATAAACACCGCCAGGTTGGCCAA
>JAYTAU010000047.1:0-13498 GCA_043737375.1 Planctomycetia bacterium | reverse complement strand
AGTGACCATGCACGAACACGCGCTTGGCGTCGACTTTTTCGTCGCCCTCAAGATAATCGAGCGCCCGGCTGAGTCCCCAGGCCCAGGCGGCGAGGGTTCCCCATTCGTCGTCGGCCGGCTTGGTCTGGCCGTTTTTGTAGTGCAGCGAATGCACGCCGTCCGTGAAGTCGTTGCGGTCCGGGTCGATATCGCCGCAGTAAATCGTTGCCACGCCGTAGCCGCGCTCAAGCAACATTTCGACCTGCCAGCGGCTGGCGGCTGCGCCGCGTGCTTTTTCGCTCGCGCGGTCGTCCGCCGCGCCGATCTTTTCGTTTTTCCGCACCCAGCTTCTTGGCAGCGTGATTCCGGGATCGGCATGGATTGTGTGATTGCCGTCAAAGTTTAAGCCCAAGAAGACCGGGACAGGGCCTTTCGCGTTGTTGGGCAGGTAAAGCAGCAAATCCATTTGCCGTCCTGCCTCGGTCATTTCGAGATAGACCCTGACTTCTTTTCGGGTTGCCTTACCACCAATCACATTATCATCCACGTTGTGGATACCAGCCGAGAGCGATTGCGGACTCTGCGGACTTCGCCCATACACATGCGTCTCGAAGAGCTTCACAATCTCCGGCCGGCGAACTTTCTTCCAATCGTCCGCGGTTGCGACTTTCTTGCCATCGAGCGCGACCAGCGGATCGGGCAACGTGTACTTCGGCACCTTCGACTCGTCGGTGTGCGTGACGATCGGCTTGGCCATCGCAGCAGGTGTCAAGGCAGCATAGCCAACGGCGAACATCACAACCCGAAGCGTCAGCGAGGCGAAATCCCTGGCGCGCGGATTACCTCGCTGACGCTTCGGGTTAGGATAGGAATCGATTCCCGCCGTTCGGATCCACAAGACAAAACATCGCATAATCAGCACTCCCTTGAAAGTGAATGAGAATTCACTCTTATTGTGCGCGGTCGAGAATCGCCGGTCGAGAGACGCGCTTGCCATTCGCTCACTTTTTTTGAACAGGAGGGAACAGAGATAACAGAGGTTGAGATCAACTCTCATCTTGTCTCAAAACAGAGGTCGCCGGAAATGTGAGTCGTTGTAGCAACACTCATCCTAACCCGACGCGACAGTGCGGCATTAACGGGGAACATGATTTCGAATTTGACCGACGTTTGGCTTTTGCATCGGACGTTTAAAGACGATCCACACAAAAATCTCTGTTTCCTCTGTTACCTCCTGTTCCACTCTCGCTACTCTAGTAGGATCAGGATTGTTTTGTTGATCGAAGCTGCATCACCATCAATGACACACATGTCCGAACCGCCCGCACTTCGCATTCGCTACTGGGGAACCACGGGCACGTTCGCGCGGCCAATTGGTTCGGCGGAACTGACTGGCAAGATCGCGGCTGCGATCGTTTCGCTACGCGATAGCGGAAGATTGAAGAACGTAGTAGATGGCTCGCTCAGCGTTTTAGAGATCGAAGCCCTACTCACGAACAGTTTGCCGTTGCACGAGCGGTCCACTTACGGCGGCAACACGACGTGTGTCGAAGTCCGCTCGCCGAACGATTTGCTGATCCTTGATGCCGGCAGCGGGCTTGTCGAACTTGGCTACGAACTAGAGCGCCGCTGGAACGCGCCGGGCTACTGCGGCTCGCGCCGTGCGCATGTGCTGCTCTCGCACAGTCACATGGATCACACGTACGCTACGCCGTTTGTGCTGCCGTTTTTCGATCCTGACAACGAGATCACGATTTGGGCTCCGCAGTCGGTGCTCGATAACCTCAACGCCGTGCTCGATGCAAGGTCCGCGCTGGGCAGCATCTTCTTCCCGCAGACTTATGGACTATTGCAAGGGATCAAGCAACTGAACCCCATCGAACTTGGCAGCGAGTTCACGATCGGTGATGTCACGGTCCGCTCGCTCTCACTGAATCATCCCGGCGGTTGCGTCGGCTACCGACTCAGTTCGGGCGGCAAATCATTCGTGTTCGTGACGGACCACGAACAATTGCAATCGCCTGACGTGCAACTGGCGGAGTTCGCGCGCGGGGCGGATATTCTGTATGCCGACGCGCAATACTTGCTCGACGAATACGAAGGACGCGTGGGTATTGGCGATGAGCGAGCGATTTCGCGCGTCGGGTGGGGGCATAGCACGGTCGAAGGCGCGATCGCCACGGCGATTGCCGCGGGTGTACGCGTGTTGCACTTGGGCCACCACGACCCGCGGCGCAGCGACGAGGCTCTGTATCAACTCGAACAGTATGCGATTGAAGTTGCCCGGGAGCAGTTGCATCGCGCCAATCTAGCGGCTGATAGTTTGAGCGTGCAACTCGCACACGATGGGTTTTGTTGCCGGCTATAATGGCCGAAGCTTTGCCGTACTATGCAAACCCAGGATTTAATCATGAAGCTGCAACTCACTTGCTTCGCGCTAGCGACACTCGGCCTCTTCACGTCTGCCGCGGCCGCTCATCGACAACATGGTGATTGCGGCAAGTACATTGGTCCGATGAAGTGATGGATTGAATGCTGCCGCTACCCAAATTGCTCGAAGAGATGATAACCGAGCATCTCTGGCTACCGATATTTTGGCTGAGAAGTTGAAATATAGCCAGTCAGCAGCGACTGCCGTCCATGCCACTCGGTGTGAAAAAGTCAGCGGCCCAAAAAAATGTCGGTCGATATTTGACACACGGCCCTGCAAGCGAACACAATCTAACAATTGCCGAGTGCCCACCATTTGCTCGGCCAGACTTTCGACGCGCTGTCGGTTCGATTGCGCACGAACGTACGTTTTACGCCTTCCTTCCGTTGTCGCCACCACAAGCACCAGGAGCCATCGATGGGCCAGAGCCACAAGTCTGCACGCCAACCTGTCACGCCCCGCGACTCGACGCGTCGCGACTTCATCAAGACGGCCGGTGTTGCGGTTGCCGCGCCGTATTTCGTTTCCGCCTCGGTTTTCGGCAAAGAAGATCGACCGGTCCCCAGCGATCGGATTGTCATGGCCGGCATCGGTCTAGGCAATATGGGCAGTGGCGATCAAGGCTCCTTTCTCGACCGCAAAGATGTGCAGTACGTGGCCGTCTGCGATGTTCGCCAAGGCCAGCGCGAGACCGCCAAAGGCAAAGTCGATAAGAAATACGGCAACAGCGATTGTCGCGAGTATGTCGACTTTCGCGAGATCATGGCCCGCGACGACATCGACGCGGTACATATCGCCACGCCCGACCATTGGCACGCGATCCAGGTCATCGAAGCCTGTCGCAATGGAAAAGATGTGTATTGCCAAAAGCCCGAGACGCGCACGCTGCGCGAAGGCAAGCTGATGGTCGATGCCGCGCGGCGGTACGCGCGTGTGGTCTCCGGCGGCAGTCAGCGCGTACTGGAAGATTACAAGAAAACGGTCGGTCCGTGCTGGAGCGGCGAATTGGGAGCCATCAAGTCGATTAACGTGAGCGTCGGCCCCATCTCGCAAATTTGCACGTTGCCGGCCGAGGCGACGCCGCCGGATATCGATTGGGAGCTGTGGCTCGGACCGGCTCCCTGGGCGCCGTACAACAGCAAACGTTGCAGCGGCAATTTTTCCACCAACGGAAATAGCTGGCGATCGTATGTGGATTACTCGGGCGGCGGCATGACCGACTGGGGCGCGCATCACTTTGGCGGTGCCACGTTCGCCGTCGATGTGCGCGAGTTCCAGCCCAACGAAGTGACCTACCACGACGACAAGGAAGGCAAGTGGGTCGAGATGCGATATCCCAACGGCATTGCCGTGACGCACAATCGCCCAAAAATCGCCAACCTGGCAGTCGAAGGCACGCCGGGCGAAAAGCGCGATGCCAAGCCGGTTCCAGTTTACAAAGGCAACGGTGGGATTTACGGCGACTTCATCGAATGCGTGAAGACGCGCGAAAAACCGTTTCGCGATATCGAGCTCGCAGTGAATACCGTGGCTCTGAGTCATTTGGCGACGATCGCCTACCAGTTGCAGCGTTCACTGAAGTGGGACGCGGCCAAGCAGGAATTTCCCGGCGATGCCGAAGCCAACCGCTTTCTCGATAGTGCGCGACGCGAGCCGTGGCAGTTGTAGCTCAGCGAAAAAGCGTGGGTGCCATCCCACTGCCCTGAGTGGGCATGACGAGGCCGTTCATGCCGTAACCACACAATTTATCGAAAACTCTGCAAATAGCATCCAGTCAGAAATTTTGTCGATCAAACAGAAACTCAAAATCACTTACATATACAAAGGACCGATACCATGCTCGATGAAACATTCAATGCTTTGAAGAAATACGCTTACGGTGGAGACCGCAAATCGATTGAGCAAATCGAAGCCGCCGTCATTTCCACGCGTAACGACGCGGCTGCTCGTAAAGATCTGGAAGCCCGGCTGGCGGCTGCGCTCAAGTCCGATCTCTCCCGCGATGCCAAGGACTACGTGTGCCGCATGCTCATGATGGTGGGCACGGCTGCTTCGGTTTCGGCGCTGGCCGAGTGCTTGCCCGAAACAGAAAACTCGCATATGGCACGATACGCACTGGAACGCATTCCCGCACCGGAAGCGGCACAAGCCTTGCGCGACGCGCTTCCCAAATTAAAGGGCAACTTAAAGATCGGTGTCATCAGCTCGCTAGGGGCGCGGCGCGATACGGCCAGTGTGCCGGCGCTCGCCGCCTTGCTTGCCGAGAAGGACGAAGCTTTGGTTCGCGCGGCGGCGACGGCGCTGGGCGATATCGCCACGCCCGAGGCCGCGAAGGCTCTCGCCGATGCCAAACCGACCGGCGCTGCTGCCAAGTCGGCGGCGACCGATGCAAACTTGGCTTGTGCCGAGGCCCTATTGGCCGCTGGTAAAAAAGCCGACGCTTTGGCCATTTATAAATCGTTCGCAGGAGCCGATCAGCCCAAGCACATCCGTCTGGCCGGCACGCGCGGCATGTTGGCTTGCGCCGGCAAGCAGGATTGAACTGCAACTGGGGAATGCGGAATAGGGAATGCAAAGTACTGGCGAGGTGGAAGCGTCAGCGCCGGGTGCTTACGGAGAATTAAGAATCGGAAAGCGTGAAATGAAAATTGGGCGTGGGCCGGCTTGAGAGCGTCGAGCAGGTGCCATGCTCAGCGGCGCGGCCAACGGCCCGCATTTGAAATCAGCCGTCAAACATCATAAGAATCGCGAAAAGACGAAAGGGCGAAAGCACGAACTGAATTGAAAGCAACGGTTGGTGTATTCGCAGATCAATGGATAAAGAATCATTCATGAGTTAGCAAAGGTTGTCCCGTGATAAATAAGTTCTTTTGGTCCGGTGTTTTTACGATCGCGATTCTTAGTTTTTCCGTTGCCGGCGCGGTGACAGCTGACGAGAAACAATCGAATGAAAAACAATCCGGCGAGAAGCAGTCGGACCTGGTCAAACTAGCGATTGGCCTGTTCGGCGAAACGGATAAAGACCTCCGCTCACTGGGCTTCGACCAGGTTCGTACCGAGGCTAAAGGCGCTGCGGCGACCAAAGCCTTCGCGGCGGAGCTATCCAAGTTGCCTGCCGATGGCCAGATCGGTTTGCTCAGCGCGCTGGCCGATCGCGGCGACACAGCGGCCCGGCCCGCTGTGTTGGACATTCTCTCAGTTAACAACATCGCCACGGTGAAAGTGGCCGCCATCTCCGCCTTGGGAAAGCTCGGCAACACCGACGACGTGAAGCTGCTGGTAACCCATCTGGACGACGAGTCGGTGGGGTTGGCTCCGTCGGCCGCGCGGGCTAGTCTCATCGCGCTCGGCGGCGAAACCACGCCCGCGGCAATCGCGGCGGCGATCAAAACCTCCTCGCCTGCCGTGCGGATAACGTTGGTTGAAATCTTGGCCGCTCGCCGCGCGCTCGATGCACTACCGGCGATCACCGAAGCGGCCGTCGATGCCAATGCCCATGTTCGTTATGCCGCCATGATCGCCCTGGGCCAACTCGCCGGTCCGGAGCAGGTCGTCGGAATGGCGGCCGGCATACTGAAAGCCGAACCGGGAGCCGAACGAGACGCTGCTGAAAAAGCCCTCGCTCTGGCGTGCTCTCAAGCTGTAGGCTCCGACAAGCGGGCCAAGCCGCTGCTGGATATCATTGCCCGCAGTGGCGAAGTCGATCGGCTGGCGCTGTTGCCCGCGCTGGGGCGGATCGGCGGCGGCACTGCCTTGAATCTGATTGAAGCCGAGCTAGCTGATGCCCAGCCGGCACATCATGCGGCTGGCGTGCGCGCGTTGTGCAATTGGCCCGATGCGTCGGTCGCGCCGCTATTGTTCGAACTCGCGAAAGCGGATCTGCAACCGGACCTGCGCGCGTCGGCGTTGACGGCGCTAATTCGCTTGGCTCCGATGAACGATGGCCGACCGGACGGCGAGCGCCTTGAAGCCACGAAGCAGGTGATGCTGTTATGTAAAACGGTGGATGATCAAAATCGGTTGTTAAAGCGCGCCGGCAACGTCCGCATGTTGGAGACGTTGCAGTATGTATTGCCGTATTTAGAAAAATCAGCCCACGCACAAACGGTCTGCGAAACGATTGTCGAGATGGCGCATCACCGCGGCCTGCGCGAGCCGAACAAGGTCCACTTCGATGCGGCACTTGATAAAGTGATTGCGATCAGCAAGGATCCCGTGGTCGTCGATCGCGCCGGGCGCTATAAGAAAGGGCAAACTTGGGAAAGGCCGAAGGCAGGCGAGTAGCAACTACTTGCCCCTCGAATCACGCGATGCATCCCAGATCTTCAGTGCTCCCTGACTGCCGGAAATAATCTGTTTACCGTCAGGGCTAACAGCAAGGCTGGTAACATCGTCCGTATGTCCGCGAAGCGTCGCCAGTGCTTTGCCGCTGCTCGCATCCCAAATTCGTATCGTGTCGTCGGCGCTTGCGGAAACAACCCGTTTGCCGTCCGGGCTAAACGCGACACTGGTGACGTCGTCGGTGTGTCCGCGCAGGGTCGAGAGTTCCTTGCCGCTGTTCGCATCCCAAAGCATTAGCGTGTCGTCGATGCTGCCAGAGACTAGCCGCTTGCCGTCGGGGCTGAAAGCGACGCTGGTGATGGCAAGCTCGTGTCCCGCCAGCGTCTGCAACTCTTCGCCGTTGTCGGCTTCCCAAACAAGCAACTGATTTTCGCCGTCGCCCGTGACGACGCGCTTGCCGTCGGGGCTGAACGCCACGCTGCTGACATCGTACTCGTTGCCGGGCTCAAGTGTCAGCAGTAGCTTGCCGCTGTCCGCATCCCAAACTTTCGCGGTGTCGTCGCCGCTTCCCGAGACGATGCGTTTGCCGTCGGGGCTGAACGCGACGCTGGTGATGTTTTCGGAATGACCGCGCAGTGCCAGCAGCTCTTTGCCGTTGCTCACATCGCAGATGGTCAGCGTGTTGTTCCAATTGCCCGTGGCAATGCGTTTGCCGTTGGGGCTGTAGGCCAGGCTGGTGATGCCGTTGCCCGTGCCGCGCAACGTCAACGCGGGCCGATCAGCTTGCAGCTCCCAGATCTTGAGCGTGTCGTCACCGCCCGCCGACGCGAAATGCTTGCCGTCCGGGCTGAAAGCGACCGCGACAACCCAACTCTTATGCCCGCGCAGGGTGCGGCGCGATTGATCGGCGACGGGTTTCTCGCTCGCAACCGCTCGGCGGTCGATAACGCTAGATAAATAGCCGGCAACAAGGATCAACGTGCAGAGTGTTGCAGTTCGAATCGTCATTTACGTAATTAGCAAGCCTGAGGAGCGACCGTAGAATTTATTCTCAAAATATTAGCGCTCCCGCGCGTCTATAGTAGGCCCTAACCGCCTGCCGCCCTGCCGTCATCCTTCGAGAGACCCTGTTATCACCCTAAACGACACGGCGACTGGCCGCATTTTCTGACCGTTTCGGCGGACGGGCCGTTTATCGGAGTTGATGATAAGTATAATTGATGTAACGACATAAAGCTAAAGTAACCGCCTGGCTTATTAGCTTCTCAACCGGGAACCCTACCGCTCACCGGCATTACTGAATGCGCGAATTTGCCCTGGCAATGCTAATCGCGACGCGTAAGCGAGGAAAACCTGTTTTGTGTGATCGTTCCTCGCTTACGCGTCGGGTTAAGATATAAAGTTGACCCTATATCCAAAGATGGTCAAACCCCTGACCTGCCAAATACACCTTAGCGATTCATGATGGAATTTCACTGCACGCGTACAGTTACGTTTTCTGTTTTGCTGCTAGTCGGACTGGTCGGTCCTAGGCGTTCGACTGCGGCCGACGATTCGTTCCAAAAGGAAGTCGCTCCGTTTCTTAAGAAGCATTGTCACGCTTGTCACGGAACCGAAAAGCAGGAAGCCTTGATTCGCTACGATAAGCTGGATGGGTTTCGAATCGCCGATCGCAACTTATGGACGATGGTCCACGAGAAGCTCACGGCCGGCGAAATGCCTCCGGTCGATCATCCGCAGCCGACCGCGGAGGAAAAGAAACAGCTTTTGACTTGGATCGAAGAACGTCAACGCGCACTCGGCACCGGTAGCACGAGGCGGCTCAACCGGCGAGAACTCTCAGCGGCGCTGCGCGATGTGACGGGTCTGGAGGTAAATTACGCCGATGCGCTACCGGGCGATGGCAAGATCGACGGCTTCGATACGGGTGCCGAAGGGTTGCAGGATGCGGCCGATTCGGTCGCCGAAGGGTTGCGAATTTCGCGCCGTGCTGTCGACGGCATTCGATTTTTACAGCCGGCCTCGGGCAAAGTCGTCGCGTTGAATCTGCGCGAGGCGAAATCAACTGACATTCGCAAGCCGATTGACGCCCGTCAGGTGTTCGATGCCTGGAAGAACGACGGAGTGACGGTAAAGGGGCAAAATGTGATGCGGCAGGGCCAGGGGCTGTTCATAGAGCCCCGTGCGGTGGGCGATCGTGATACGCTCAGTATCGCCGTTCCCACTCCAAGCAACGGGCAGGGAGTGCTGCGGTTGAAGCTGGTCGTTTCGGCGTTAAAGCCGATCGACGGAATCCCCAATCCTCATTTGTGGGTCGAGGTCGGCAAGAAGGATATCGACTTTCGCGAGATCACCGGAACCTTCGACCAACCGCAGCAACTAAGCTACGAGATACAGTTGGAAGATCTGGCCGTCACATCACGCGGAATTAGCATCAACCTGAGCAACAAGGTTGAAATTCCCTACGCCGTCGACGGCTTCGACAACGAAGACAAAAGCCGGCCGGAAAAACCCATCGAAGGCGGCACCGGGTTGTTCCGCCCGACCTTCGATCGCAAAGCATTGTCGCCCGAAAAGCAGCCGGTCCCATTTATCGTGTTGCAGAGCATCGAGATCGAGACCGGGTACGTTGCGCTTTGGCCGCCGGCCGCGTGGCAGGCAAGCGTCGGCGAAATTCAAGACAATTCGGATAGCGCTAAGCGGTTGCTTGGCCACTGGATCGAGCGGGCTTGGCGCCGACCGGCCAGCGCGACCGAGCAAGAGCGATTTTTAAAACTGTACGGCGACCTGCGCAAGCAGGAAATGTCGTTCGACGATGCGCTGCGCGCGGCGTTTCAGTCGGTACTACTCAGTTCGCCGTTCCGTTATCTTGCATCGCCGACCCACCCGAACCCGGTGGTCGGCCAACACGCCATTGCGTCGCGGTTGAGCTTCATGCTGATTGGCGCGCCGCCCGACGAGGAACTACGAAAGCTGGCGGCGGCCAATAAACTGCGCGATCCGGCCGTTTTGGATGCCCAAGTCGTCCGCTTGCTGGCCGATTCGCGGAGCCAGGACTTTGTGCGTCCGTTTGTTACTCAGTGGCTCGAAACGGAGCAGCCGATCACCATCGCTCAGGCCGACGTTCAGCAGCAAGATTTTCGCTTCGCCCGCTATCTCAAAGCTTCGATGCGCGAAGAGACGGTGACCTACATCGCGCAGATGCTTATCGAAAACAAGCCTGCGAAAGAGCTGATCGTCAGCGACTGGACCATGATGAACAATACCCTGGCGATGCATTACGGCTACGGTGGAGTGGAAGGCGGACACCTTCGCAAAGTGCAGCTTCGCAAGGATGACCCGCGCGGCGGAGGTATTCTCGGTCATGCCGGAATTCAATCGATGCTCTGTTGGATGGGCGACAATTGGGTGATCTATCGCGGGGCCTGGGCACTGCGACATATCCTCGACGATCCTCCGCCTCCGGCCCCGTTGGAGGTGCCCGAACTGCTGCCTTCCGATGCCGGGAATCACGGCAAGACGTACCGCGAACTACTCAAGCAGCATCAAGCAGATTCCAAATGCTCGGTCTGCCATAAATCGATGGACCCCGTCGGCTTTGCCTTTCAGAATTTCGACATCAGCGGCCGCTGGCGCGAGGTCGAACACGAGAAATATGAACGGGGCGAGTTGGACGGTAGAATCGCCTGGAAAGGGGCCGGCAAAACCCGTCCGGTCGACGCCGAAGGCCATTTACCGCGCGGTGAGGAGTTCAAAACCTTCGCCGAATTCAAACACGCAATCGTCAAAGATTACCAGCAAGACTTGGTCCGCGGTTTGATGAAAAATTTCATGATCTACGCCACGGGTCGCAAGCCCGAGGTTGACGATCTAAAAGAGATCAAGACGATTATGAAGGAACTGCAACCCCAGGGTTATCCCGTGGGGGATTTGGTCAAGGCGGTCGTGAGGTCGCGCGCGTTCCTCGATCATTAATTTCACACAATACCTATAGTTGATAACTACGACTTTCAATCGGCACGGACAATCGACACGGAGACCAGCATGAATTTCAAGACCCCGCAAATCAGCCGGCGCACCATACTCCGCGGCCTGGGTGCCACCATCGCACTGCCGTATCTCGAAATTATGGGGCGAACCAAACTGGCCACGGCCGCAGGGCAGGCCGCCGGACAGAAAGAACCGCCGCGCTTGGCTTGCTTTTATATCCCCGGCGGCATCAATCAGTATGCCTGGTTCCCCGAGGACACCGGTTCCAACTATACCATCGCGCCTTCGCACAAACCGTTGGAACACCTGCGCGATCAGTTCTCCGTGCTGACCAATCTATCGCATATCGAAGGCCGGATCAGCGGCCACGTGCATCCGTATAACTGGCTCACCGGCCATAACATCAATCTCAATCCAGGCACGATCACCAACACCGTGTCGATGGACCAGGTGGCGGCGAAACATCTCGGCCCGACCTGGCTCCCCTCGTTGTCGCTGTCGTTCGCCGACGGCGTCGGCACGTCGACACTTTCGCGGAACTCGCTGGGGGTCGATATTCCGGCCACGGCGAACTATCGCAACGTCTTCGAGCGACTGTTCCCTCCGGCCGACAAGGCGCAACTGAAAGACGCGCAGACCCGCTTGATGCTCAATCGCAGCATTCTCGACAGCGCGGTCGGTAGTGCGAAAGATTTCCAGCGGCAACTCGGCCATCTCGACCGGCAACGGCTCGATCAATATCTCCAGTCGATCCGCGACGTCGAGCAGCGGCTCACCGACAGCGAAGAGATTCTCGATCGCGGTCGCCCGAAGTTCGATGAAGAAAGCGTGCGACTGCAGCAGCCTTCCGGTAAGAGCAGCATGCAAGAGCATATCGAACTGATGATGGACCTGATCGCGTTGGCTTTTCAGACCGACATGACTCGCGTGGTTACACAAAGCTTGGGCGGCGAAGGAGGGCCGAACTACGACGACTACAAGATTTGGGCCAAGCAGGCAGGTGCCCCGACCCGAGGCGCGCACGACGTGCATCATAAGGGTTCGGGGGCGCGCGGTGCCGACAGCCCCGACGTGAAGGTGCTCGGCTCGCGCGATATGATGCTATGTGCGTGCCTGGCGCGGCTGATGGACAAATTGCAAACCATCGAAGCGAAAGACGGCACATTGTTGGACCACACCGTGCTGCTCTTGGGCGGCGCGCAAATCAGCAGCCACTCGGGCAAAAGTTTTCCGACGATACTCGCCGGCGGCAAACGGCTGGGCTTCAAACACGGCCGGCACGTCAAGTGGAAGGGGGACGAAAAGCCGATGTCGAACTTGTATCTGACCATTCTGCAGCAACTGGGCTGCCCGGTGACTTCGTTCAAAGAGAGCAGCGGCCCGCTGTCGGAAGTGTTGGTGTAACGCTTGGTGTAGTTCCCACGTTCCGCGTGGGTTTTGTTCTTTTGCTCCGTTGCTTGCTACTACGTCTCGCGGAGCGAGGCGACTACATTCATACAAGTCGACGATTCACCGTAGTCCTCACGTTCCGCGTGTGGCTTTTTCCAACGCCTGTTGTTGTCGTACTATTTCGGGTCCGCAATTCTTCACTATTTCATCACTTCGCCATCCGCATTAATCAAGTAACCGGTCATATTCACTAGGTTGCTCGGGCCACCCTCTAACGGATTTCTCTGCGGTTCGCTTCCAGAAAACACGACCACTTGTCGACCGTTTGGTGCTGGATAGATAGATTGCGTAGTCGTCCGGTTTCGCACCGGCGTCAATCACTCGGCGACCTATCTCGGGGTCAATGATTACGAGTTGGAGCTGTGTTGCGTTGATGCCGCCGGCTGCCGGTACCCATCAAGAACTTGGCCAGAGCATCGGTGACTTCCGCAGGTTTTTCGATCGGCACCGCGTGTCCTGCGCCGGCGACTATGACCAGTTCCGAACCTGGGATTAGTGCGTGTAACTTCACGGCTTCCGACGGGGGAGTGGCACAATCGGCGTCGCCGGCAACGATCAACGTCGGTAAACGAATGCGGCCCACGCGATCGGAATAGTCGGGGCGTCGAATCAGAGCGTTCGTAGTTCGAATGGCCCCGTGTCTGCTGTTGGCGGCGATCTGTTGATGCCAAAATTTAAGTGACTGGGCACACTGTAAATCGGACAAAAACTCGGGTCCGAATTGGATCGGCATCACCCAACGGGATACGGTGTGCGGGCCTAACAGCCATGCGAGCCAGCACAAACTGCGGAATCGAAAAGCTTGTGGCTCTGGCGACGCCGACGTACCGATCAATGTCAGCGAACGCAGTAAATTCGGATATTTGACTGCCATACGCATGCCGACGAACCCTCCCATCGAAAAGCCGACGAAGTGGCAGGGAGAAGCGCCGAGCAACCTTACGAGCGCGGTGGTGTCGGCGGTCAGGCTGCACAATTCGTATCCGCCGCTGGTAACTTCGCTTTGGCCCTGTCCTCGAAAGTCGAAACTGATACAGCGATAGTTTGCGCTCAGCGCGTCGATCAGACAGTCGAACATTCGGCAATTGAGCAAACAACCGTGTGCGAAAACGATCGTTGCTGGTCCGCTGCCGCGGACTTCGTAATAATGCCGCGCTCCGTTTACCGTGACATGTGGCATACATCTCGCCTCATTTAATCGGTTTTGCAATCGTGATAGTTTGAGTACGCGGCGCGGTTTCTTGCACTGTGCCGAGACGCAACCGTAGGACGGATCTCTCGATACGTCCTACGGGATGTCGTCTCATCGCCTTCGACTGGAGTGATTAGAAATGAGCAGCGATCATAACCGCCCTCATTTTCGTTAGC
>JAYTAU010000046.1:0-5587 GCA_043737375.1 Planctomycetia bacterium | reverse complement strand
CCTCCGATTCACTGCGATTTTCGAGTGAAATCGGCCGCATGGCGAACGCGAAACATGCAGATGGGGCAAGTTGTTGTGCCGTTTGGGCACAGACGGGCAGGGGATGGCTAATCGACCGTAATTTTGTCAAACTAGGGGTCTGTCAGCACTAGGTCGCAAGGACGAGTCCGTTTCTTTCGGCGCGACACGAAGCTGTGCTGATATTCCGGCCGGGATCAACCCGGCCGTTCGCAATTTATAGTTAGATGTTTTGCATTTCTCGCCCGCCGATACTTGTTTTCAATTCGAATCTTCAGCCATGCCCGCCAAAACGAAGCCCGTTAAGTCACCACCTCTTGAAGCCCAACCCTCCAAAACAGCGACCGAAAAATCACGGCATTCGGAAACACACGCGGACGAGCCCAAACCAGACATCAAGTTTTCGTCGTTGGGCCTCGACGAGCGTTTGGTTGCCACGCTCATCACAATGGGCTACGAAGAGCCGACGCCCATCCAAGGCGAAGCCATTCCCAAACTGTTGGCCCGCCACGATATTGTCGGCCAAGCCGCCACGGGCACTGGAAAGACGGCCGCCTTTGCGCTGCCGATACTGCAGCAACTGATCGATGCCGGCAACGATCGCCCGCAGCCGTCGGTGCTGATTTTGGTTCCCACCCGCGAGTTGGCTATGCAAGTGGCCGAAGCGACCAATCGCTACGCCCGCGGCCTGGGTCTGTCGGTATTCCCGATTTACGGCGGGCAGCCGTTCAGCCAGCAGTTTCGCGCGCTCGAACGCGGTGTCGATGTCGTCGTGGGGACGCCCGGTCGTGTGCTCGATCATATTCGACGAAAAACGTTGAAGATCGGCGGCGTTTCGCTGGTGGTACTCGACGAAGCCGACGAAATGCTCGACATGGGTTTCGCCGAGGACATGGATTCCATTCTGCAAGAGACGCCCAAGACTCGGCAGACCGTGCTGTTTTCGGCCACGTTGCCGCCGCGGATCGCCGCGATTGCCAAGCGTCATCTGACGAATCCCGTCCAGATCAAGATCGCCCAGGAGCAAGTCGCCGCCGGTGCGGCGCCGCGCGTGCGGCAGACGGCTTACATAGTGCAGCGCGCCTATAAACTGGCGGCGCTGGGACGTGTGCTCGATCTCGAAAGCCCCACCTCGGCCATCGTCTTTTGCCGCACCCGAACCGAAGTCGACGAACTTTCCGAAACCCTGACCGCGCGCGGCTACCGGGCCATGGCGTTGCACGGCGGTATGAATCAAGCCCAGCGCGATCGGGTGATGAAGCAACTGCGCGGCAAGACGGCCGACTTGGTGATTGCCACGGATGTGGCAGCTCGCGGGCTCGACATCGAGCAGCTTTCGCACGTCATCAATTTCGAAGTTCCCAGTTCGGCCGAGTCGTACGTCCATCGCATCGGCCGCGTCGGGCGTGCCGGGCGCGAAGGGGTGGCCATCACTCTGGCCGAACCGCGCGAACACCGCCTGCTGCGCAACATCGAACAGGCCACTAAGCAAAAAATCGAAATGGCCAAAGTGCCGACCGTGGCCGATCTGCGGGCCCGTCGGTTGGAGCTGACACGGGCCGCGATTGCCGAGACCCTGGCCGAAGGGAATCTGGATGATTTTCGCGTCGTGGTTGAATCGTTGACCGGCGAACACGACTTGATGGAAGTCGCGATGGCTGCCGTTAAGCTGGCGCATAGTTCATCGGGAGGCGAACCCGACGACGAGCAAGAAATTCCGACCTCGCAACCCGCACGAGATTATGGACACGGGGCAGGCGGCGACCGGCGCGGCTCTACCACTGGCGGAGCCAGTGGCACACGATACGGCACAGATGGAGCTAGTGGCACGCGCGGCGGTGGTTCATCGCGCGGACGGATGCCCAGCGCCGGCATCACGCGGCTCTACATCGGCCTGGGTCGCGACGCCGGCATTCGTCCGCAGGACTTGGTCGGCGCGATTGCCGGCGAGTCGGGCATCGCGGGCCGCGACATCGGGGCGATCGAAATCGCCGAACGCTTTTCGCTGGTCGAAGTGCCCGAGCAATCGGCGCAACACGTGATCGCCTCGCTCAAGGCAACCAAGATCCGCGGCAAACGACTGATCGTGCGGTTAGACAATCGCACGAGCTGATGATAGGTTTTTCAGCCGCATACCGGTCTCGGAGAACCCGGCCTACGTTGACAAGTCTCTCCGAGACTGGCGTGACGAGCGTCAATTTGGCAATCACTACTTACTTACCACACCGTTGTTTTCTAGCGCTGTGTAGGTGTCGGCTGGCATCAGTCCTAGCCAAGGATCGCTACTCGGCGTGAGAAACAGTTCGGCGTAAACTCGCTCGTTCAGTACGTCGACATCGTACTCGTTGTTACTATCCGGCGCGCTGTTAGGTCCAGCCGCCAACCAGTCGTGAATTTGCCGATGAAACAGATATTCGTTCTTCACCGTGTCTAGCGCGATGGAGCTTTGCAGTACGCGGACCATCCGTAAAATCGGATTTTCAACACGGCTTTTACTGATTGCCAAAGCACCGGCTTGTCGCGCATGAGGGTTCTTGGCGGCAATGTGATTGCGGCTCGCCTGATCGAGTTGTGCATCCTCGGCGTGCAATGCAGCGATCTTTGACCAAATTTCGTCGCTGCCGGCATTCGATAGTAAATCGGCTGACGGAATTTCGTTCGTCGCGATGGGTAACGCGGTTGCAAGCAGTGCGTTTGTAGGTTGCGTGTTTACCGGCAGGGCCTTCGCGGTTCGTGGCAACTGTGCTTGTGTCAGCAGTTCCTGACGCATCGTCGCATTCAGAATCGGCATCTCGACGACTCTCTTGGTAATTGCGAGATTACCCGCGGCCAATGCGTCGGGCTTGGCCCTTGGATCGGGAGTCACTGCAACAGAAACTTCTGTTGCAGTGCGTGTGTGAGATGCAACTGGTGCATCGGCCGTTGCGTGAATCGTCGCACCCACGCGCTGCAGGTCGTCGTACCAATTGGCTAAAATCTTTTGTGACCGTGCCGCATGATACTCTCGTAGGTAGGCATGACGATCGCCGTCGTTGAGTTGCTTGCTGCCTTCGAAAGCGCCGCTAGCCTGTTCCAGCCCCCGCAGAAATGCCCCCGGGCCATAGAGCCCCGGTAGCGCGTCGATCGGCCGGCCTTCGCCATCCAGCACGTAGTGAATGCTGTTACCCGTTAGCGTTCGCTCCAGTTTGCGGCCGTCGCCGAAATCGATCGTCACTTTGGGCACGGGGCGGACCGACTGCCAATGCAAAATGTACTTGCTGCGGAGTACTTGGCTGACTTCGGTATTGGCGTACAACGTCGAACGGAAGAAGCGGCTGTTCGCACAACTCAATTCGTCGGTCAGCTTGCCGAGCAATCGCAAGGAAAGTATCGGCTTACCCGATGCTTGAGCCGCGACCTTCGCCATCCCGAGATCGGTGTACCAGTATAACTTCGACACGCGACAGTCGCGTTGTCCGCCGACCTCGTCCACCGCAGCAATGTAACGTAGCCGCAATGCGGCGGCTTTGGCGGCTTGCTCTGACTCGTTCGCATCGGTCGGCGCTGCGGGCAAGTTGGCCTCGTGTCGAAGCAGCGCTTGCAGTCCGCGCGGGCCCGCTTCGCGCAACAACGAAATGCCTTGGCCCGATAGCGAGGGGTCTTCGGCCAACGCATCGTTGATCCACAAACGTAAATTGCCGAATCCGTACGAACAGGCATGTGCGTTTGGGTTTTCTGGCAATCCGCTCAAGATCGCGCCGCCAAGGATCGACAACGTCAAGGCTGCCAACAAATAGGTCCGTCGCATACGACACCTCTTGTAGTTTGAAGTGAGGCCGGTCGAAAATCAGCCGCCGAAGCGTACGAAGTCGAGATGACCTTGTACTTATCGACATTCTAGCGACCGGCCACGGCTATTCGGGTAACAGCTACGTAACGAGAGTGCGGGAGAAGTTCGCACGGGCGAACAATAATGCTTTACGCGCTGAAGCCCGCAATGCGGCGAATCAACGCCAAAATGGAATTGCGTTGGCTCTCGATGATGGCCAGTCCGGCGATGGCGTTGCCGGCCAGCGCCAGGTTTTTCGACTCCAGCAACTCTTCCGCATCTTCGTCGACCAGGTTGATCGAATCGATCGAAAATTCCAGGTCTTCGTCGAACGCTTCGAGCAGGTTCGACGACGACACGATTGCCGCGTCGGCAAAGCCGTCGACAATTCCATCGACCACGGTCAACCGGCCCAATGCTTCATCAATGACCCGGATTGCGCGCGACGTGTTGCCTGCCAGGCCTGACAATGTACCCCCGCCGGCCAGTTGATCGAGCGTACCGCTCGCTCCCCCGAGTCGCGAAGTTTGCAACCCCGGTATGGACAACGCCGATATTCGCCCCGGATCGGTGGTCAGCGAGAATCGCAGCGCGTCGCCCCCGATGGTGACCGAGGCAAACGTGCCGGAAAATCCTGCCGCAAATTCGACTTGAGCCGTGAATCCATTATCGGCGACCGTAAAGCGATTGCCATTGCCGACGAGCGCGCGACCGTTGATTGTGGCCGTGGCATCGGTGCCGGAGGAACTGTTCTCGGTGAATGTTCCGGCAGTCGTCGTCGTGGTGACCGTTGCATCGCTGCCGTACTCGACGCTGGTAAATACCAGATTCGTTCCGCCCGAGACGGCCGCCGTAACGCCGGTCAGATGGCTGTCGCTATTCACACGCGTGGCGACATCGGCCAGCGATTCACCGATCGTGACGGCGATGCTGGTCTCGCCGCGCGTGCCCGCTAACGTAAAGGTGGCCGTATTGCTGATGGTGCCCGAGCCCTCGATGTGCGTCACGCTGCCGCGGGTGGCTGCCACGCCGACGCTGCCCGAGAGCGTCTTCGATTCGTTGGGGCCCAGCGAGATCGGTAAAACGTCGTCAATTTGCGTGTTGTCAACACCGCTGACTTGAAACTCGGCCGAGCCATCGAGTACGCGGCGACCGTTGACCGAGGTGTTGACCAAGGTCGAGATCGCGTCGAGCGCCGTGTCGATCGCCGCTTGATTGGCGGTTCGCTGGCCGGCGGTCAAGGCTCCGTCTTCATCGGCGACGGCCAACGCCCGGATCGCGGTGAGTTGCGTCCGAATTTGATCCAAAGCTAGTTGCGATTGACTGACGACACTGGACGCTTCGGTCACGTTGGTCAGCGCGCTGGTCACCCGCGCGCGTTGATTGCGAAAATTATCCAGCGCGACGAAGCCGCTGGGATCATCCTTCGGCGCGTTGATCTTTTCGCCGGTTGCCAGCCGTAGCGCATTGGTCGCGGCGGCGGTATTCGCCTGGTTCAGTTGATTCAACAGGCGTAGTTCAACGCCCGAAATCGTTGCGCCGATACGTGCGGACATGTGGGGAACGGGTGGAGGGTGGTGCTTGAAGTGTGGCGGGTAGTGAGTGGCAATTACGAATTACGAATTACGAAGGGCGAACGTGGTGAGCCTCGTTAAGCTGCTCTGTACGCAAGAGCGCAAACTGACAACTGACAACTGACAACTGACAACTGACAACTGACAACTGACAACTGACAACTGACAACTGACAACTGACAACTGA
>JAYTAU010000045.1:0-2211 GCA_043737375.1 Planctomycetia bacterium | reverse complement strand
CGCGAATGGATACGAATGAACGCGGATGAGGGAGTTTGAAATTCATTGCGATTGAATGGCAAGCCCTCGGCGTCGGGAATTATTTTCGCCTCGCGACTCTGATCTGAACGATCCGGAGTGACGAAAACAACTCCCGACGCCAGTCCTGTCGCCGCGCTAGCAAGTGACTTTCTCGCCAAAGTACAAGTCACTCGCCGACGCTTCGAGCTAGTATTTATTAGCCAATCAAAACGAGATCTGATGCCACGGCAACAACCACATGGCATACGGCGCCCAGGCGATGGCCGGCGCGCCGACGATCATCGACAGCAGCGCCATTTCGAACATCATCGCGAATCGCACGGGCGAAATGCCGACTAATTGCAACTCGGACGATTGGCGTCGCGATCGAAACAGTCGGTAAAGCTGCACGACGCTCATCACGAAAACTGCCCAAGTAAAATAGTGCTGGCAACCTCCGAAGACGTAGCCGGCGTTTATCCAATCCGCTTCCGTTAAGAAGTTGAACTTCGAGTACCCATACGCTTGGTCTGCCAGCATGCCAGCCGTGGCAACCGCGGAAGCTACTAACGTGATCAGCCGCGAGAATCGCAGATCGGGGAACGATAACACAACCTCGCTGCGATCATCCGCGCGAACAAGCGAAGGGCGGCGCAACATGCTGTAACTCCAGCCGGCAGCAACCAGCATGAGCATGGCAGCTGTGAATAGATAACAGTGCAAGGAGCGGACGATAATTATCTCCGTTTCGTAGGGAATCACCTCGGCCATTACGGTTGTAAAGACTACGTACTCAATTGCCGCCAATAACAGCAAACCGAAGTGAATCACCGCGGCCAGCCACCAAGCAGCCTGCGGCCGCGTCGCCGAAATTCGTGGCCACCAAACGACAGCCAGCATCAATGAAATCGCCAAGGCGGCCGTCCAAAGTATTTGCTGAGCCAAACGGAATTGCGCGTTGACCCAATCGATGCCCACTTGAACATCGATCGCCGGCTCTCCCGCGGCAATCCCCCAAATCGCAAGATGCACCAGCCAAGTGACGAACGTGTCCTCCCTGAACACCAGCAGCGCCAGCAGCAGGCTCGCGACCAACCCGAGCAGCCCGATCGGCCAATGCCACCAGCGATGCGGGCGAGTCGTTTCGCCGGCGCGCGGAAAGCATATACAAAACAGCACGGCCAAGTCGATGAAACCATGCCTGATTCGCTGGCCGGGATTTAAAAAATCATCGGGATGTTCCGCCAACACGATGACGTTACGTAACGACAGTAGTTCGACGACCAAGGTTGCCAGGAGCAGCAGTGCGACAAATGCCCGACCGAACGTTAGTAGCCGTACCTCGAAAACGGCCTCGGATAATAGATCGGCATGCAGCCGCGCGGCCTGATGAATCAGCAGCGACTCGCGCAGTGCGGCCATTGCCACCAGCATGACCGTACCAAAGTAGATCGCCCTCAACCAGACGCCGTTATTCGTGGCTAGAAAGTCGACCAACGGCGGCTCACTGGCCTGCCAACAGGCAAAGCCGAAGCCGACCGCAACCGTCAGGCCGAATAGCTCCGTAATGCCAAACTGAAAAAACCGGCCCATGCGCGAGTTGCCCCCAGTTGAATCGAAGAGTTTCGAACGGTCAGGCACCATGTTCCTCGAAAACTTCGTTATGATTGCTTGACGGATACGGTCGAAAACCTTTTGAACCGATGCGTTGAAATTATAATCGAACGTGTGCTAAGCGGCGGATGAAAAAAAACTTCCTTACTATCCCTCTCCATCGTGAGATGCGGCGAGGATCGCGTCGGTGAGAGGCGGAGATTATCGGGAAGTTATTTTTCGAGCGGTCCTTAGCCCCCCGGCTTTGCCGGGGGATTTGACTAGGCGCGGACGTCGGACCCAATCAACGAATTACCCCAACGGGGTTTCATACCATAGCCCAGGGTCGCGTAGCGCACCCTGGGTAGGCGGTTCCGATTGCTCACGTTACCCCAACGGGGTTACATCGACGGAGCCCCATCACCGTTTGTTAGCTTTAGACCGTGATGTAACTGATACAACCCGGCGGAATAGAAAAGCAATGCCGGCACAACGATTATCCACGTCATGCCCACTCACGGCAGTGGGCATGGCACCCGGCGTACGAGGCATTAACAACGCCAGTCGGTTTTCAGCACCGAAGGTGCGGCTCAGCCACAGCCCGGGGCAACGCCCCGG
>JAYTAU010000044.1:0-2219 GCA_043737375.1 Planctomycetia bacterium | reverse complement strand
ACGCGTGGTTCGCGAAGTGCCGATCACCGACCATGTGATTCGCTACACCTTGTCGCTGGTTCGGCAAACGCGCGTCGGTGAGCCGGGCGTGCCCGACTTCGTGAGCGATCAGGTGAATTGGGGTGCCGGCCCGCGTGCCGTGCAGTTTTTGATTCTCGGTGGCAAAGCCCGCGCGCTGTTACATGGTCGCACGCACGTCTCGACCGACGATATTCAAGCCCTCGCCAAGCCTGTGCTGCGGCATCGGCTGGTGGTCAATTTTGCCGCCGAGAGCGAAGGCGTCACTGTCGACGACATCGTAGATCGCCTCATTGAAGTCACACCAACCAAAGAAGACGAACTGACCCGTGACGACCGATTCAAAAAGATTTTTGCATCCTGAAGCGATCAAGCGGATCACTCGCATGGACCTGCGTGCTCGACACATCGTCGAGGGGTTTCTATCGGGGATGCATCGCAGCCCTTACTTCGGCCAGTCGATCGAGTTCGTTCAACATCGCCAGTACACAACCGGCGACGATCTGCGGCATATCGACTGGAAAGTCTGGGCCAAGCAAGACCGCTTTTTCGTCAAGCAATATGAGGAAGAGACCAATATGCGCGTGTCGCTGTTGGTCGATGTCAGCAATAGCATGCTGTACGGTCGCGGTCCGCTGAACAAGTACGAATACGCCAGCACCGCTGCGGTCAGTCTGGCGTATTTGCTGCTGCGCCAGCAAGACGCGGTGGGCTGCATGGCCTTTGACGAAAAACAGCGGACTGCCGTCCCGCTTCGGTCCAAGCGCAACCATTTGATGTCGATCATCCAATCGCTCGACAATAGCGCGCCCAAAGACAAGACCGACCTGTATAAAATTCTCGCCGGCGCTGCCGAGACGTTTCCGCGTCGCGGCATGATGGTCATCTTCTCCGACTTGCTGGCCGATCGGCCCGGTCTGATCAAGGGCATCAAAATGCTCCGCCAGCGCGGGCACGACGTAATGGTGCTACACATCATGGATGACGACGAACTGGATTTTCCATTCACGGGCTCGACGCGGTTCGAAGGCTTGGAGACGCCCGACCAACTGACCTGCAACCCGCGCGCTTTGCGCGACGGTTATATGCAGGCACTGAACGGATTTTTGGACGAAGTTCGCTTGGGCTGCGTACGCAATACGTGCGATTACCAGTTGATCCGCACCAGTGAACCGCTCGATGCGGCACTGGCGACATTCCTCAGCCGCCGGCAAGCGCAAATGCGGAAGTAATTTACAAAGGACAAACCTCTAGCCTCTAATCCCAAGCCTGTAGCCTCGCCCGTATGTCGTATCTCCACCCTGGACTCCTCGCGATCGGCCTGCCTTTGATTGCGCTACCCGTGTTGATCCATCTGATCAACATGATGCGGCACCGCAAGATCCAATGGGCCGCCATGGAGTTCTTGCTGGTCAGCCAAAAGAAGAACCGCAAGTGGGTCATGCTCAAGCAGCTATTGCTGTTGCTAATGCGTATGGCCGCAGTCGCCGCCGTGGCGTTTATGGTCGCGCAGCCGCAAGTCCGCAATCGCTTGGGGACGTTGTTCGGAAATGCTAAAACACACCACATCGTGCTGCTAGACGATAGCTTTTCGATGTCCGATCGCTGGGGTGATACCAGCGCGTTCGACGAAGGTAAAAAACGCGTGCTGGCCTTAGTCAAGCAGGCCCAGCAGCAACAAACGCAACAAGAGTTCACACTGCTCCGTTTTTCCAAAGCCGGTAAGACGGGTCGCGGCATGCAGCCCGACATCGGCAGTAAGGCGATGGACGCGGAGTTCGGTAAGCTAGTGGAGACCACGCTGACCGGCCTGAAAGTTTCGGAACTAGCCGCCGGCCCCTCGGAAGCACTCGACTCGGCGTTGCAGCTGATTGAAAACAACAAAGGCTCCGACGCGATCGTCTACTTGGTATCCGATTTCCGCGGCAAGGAATGGAACGAAGCCGGCGATCTGCGCAAACGCATGTCGGATTTGAACGACGCCAAAGTCGAACCGAAGTTGATCGCTTGCGTTGATGCCGCGCGACCGAATCTGGCGATTACTTCGTTGCGCCCGCTGCCCGGCACCCGCGCGGCGGGGGTGAACCTGGTGATGGAAGTCACCATCAAGAATTTCGGTACGGATCGGGTCCGCGATGTCTCGGTACTGTTGGAAGAGGATGGCAAACCGCGCCCGGCCGAGACGATCGAACAACTCGATG
>JAYTAU010000043.1:0-5647 GCA_043737375.1 Planctomycetia bacterium | reverse complement strand
GCCCAATCGCGAAAAGTCGAGCAGCTTTTCGGTGATGCCTTTACAGCGAAAGGCCTCGGTCTGAATGAGTTGCAAGTAGTGCCGCATCAACGAAGTCGTGTCGTTACTTAATGCAGGTGCCTGCGAGGTTTCCGACATCGTGTCAACGGTCAACTCATGGTTGAACTCATCCAAACGCGATTCCAACGACTCGGCGCACATGGCGATGCTGGCCAACGGGTTGTTGATCTCATGCGCAACACCGGCGGCCAGAAAGCCCACACTGGCCAGTTGTTCGCTACGCACGACCTGCTTGGTGCGGAGTTGCACCTGACGATCGAGATCGTCTCGGATCGCTTGAAACCGCGCGGTCATGGCGTTCATGGCCTCGGCCAGTTCGGCCATTTCGTCATGCGTGGAGAGTTCGATCCGAAAGCCGAAGTCGCCGGCAGCCACGCGTCGCGAGCCTTTGACCAACAGCCGTAGCGGCCGAAACACCCAGCCGTAGAACAATCGCAGAAACACCGCCAACAGCAGGGCGGCGGCCAACGTCGTGATCCAATTGGCCGCGATCAATCCGCGGTATTGCGTGCGGACCTCGCTTGCCAAAACCGCCAATCGACGATGCAGGTGGCTGGGCAGTTCGGCGGTCAATTGCTGCAGTTGTTCCAGCTCGACGCTGAGCTGTCGCAGCACGCCATCGTCTAGACCCCAATTGGTTGCAGCGGTGAGCAGCGTGATGCGGTCTAGCGAGTCTTGTATCCGCGCGGCGACGGCAAGTTCTTCGCGACTGTCGCCGATCCGGTCGTCAGCGTCGTTTTCGGCCAACTGATTGCGATATTGATCGAGCGTTTGGTCGATTCCGTGGAACCTTGCTTGAAAGGTTTCGTCCAACAACAACCCGCCGACCGACGGTATCGAGCCCAGTGCGATCGATCGTTCGACCGGAGCGGCGGCCACGGTGGCACGCAGATCGCTGACCTGTTGCGATAGAGTGCCGGCCAGCGGCAACTCATCGGCGCGGCCTCGCAAACTGCGCACCAACCCACGATAGGCGTACACGCCGCTAAAGCCGCTGATCGACAACGTCGCCACGATCACCAACAGCAATCCAATGCCGGTGAGCAGCTTATTGCGGATGGGCCAACGCGCGAGCATGAATGACTGTCCAGTCTTTGGGGAAACGGAGGCGTCCTTGCCGGACCGTTCGGGGCGGGAGTGTAGCAAAGGGCTGCCAACCGTGGAAGTGCGGAAGTCGATCGGAAGTGCGGAGTGCGGAATTCGAAGTGCGGAGTCAAGATGGGAGTTAAACTACTTCCGTTACTCCGCATTCCCAACTTCGCACTCCGCACTTCAATACCGCGCCACGCGCCGCATCAGCCAGATGCCGCAGGCGGCCATGATCACGTTCCCCATCCAGACCGAGATCGCCGGAATGCCGCCCGACTTAGCCCGGTCGACGCTGAAGATCAATAACGGATAATAAACCAACAGAATCGGCAGAAAGATCGCAAAAAAGTTGACCAGAAAATCCGAATTCCGGCGGATCACCGCCAGCGGTGCGCCGACCAGTACAAAACACAAACAACTAAAACCGTTCGCCCAACGGCGGTGCGGTTCCATCTGCAACTTTGCGATCCGCCCGCGGGCATCTCGAATGCGTTGTTCCAGCGGTTGCCAGGTCGCGGCGCTCAGTCCGCTAAAATTGCCTGTCAACATCTCAAAGCCCGCCTGAGCGGCCATCTGTTGCTTCCAGGCGGAAATATTCTTGTCTTGACGATCGATGTCGGCTGAAATTTCGCTGAGCGGCACATCCGAGGTACTGCCCGAATTGCCCCCTTTCTTCGTCGATTCGCTGAGCGAGACCACGCGTTCGATCGTGTCCGGGAAACGGCCCTTGATCGCGCCCATTTCATACTCGGCGTCGCGACAAATAATCGTCAGCGTGTTCGCCGCGGGATCGGCCCGCAGTTCGGCCTCGGCGGCGGTGATTGTATAAGCGGGGCTGTCGAGGTTGGCCTGAAAGGTCAGCGTGGGCTGGATCAGCCGGTGCCCTTCGACGCTTTTTACATTGATGGCGAAATTTTTCGTTGCGAATGATTTCTGTTGAGCCAACTTGCCATAGGCGATTTCTTCGACCGATTCGATCACGACGCGTCGCATGCCGTTGCGGCCCCATGAGACGGCGACGTCGTTGAGCCAAACTGTCGCCAGACTCAACAAGGTTGCTAGCACGAATGTCGGCCAGAACAGCACCAACGGTGAAATGCCCATCGACTTGACGGCCACGATCTCGTTAAACGCCGCCAGCCGCCCATAAACGCTACACGCAGCAAACAGAATTGTGCCCGGCACGGCGAAGCGCAGCGCCTCTGGCACGAAGTACGGCACCAGCAAGGCGATCTGCTTGGCACCCAAACCTTGGCTGATCGCTTCGCGCATAACGCCGAACAAAATCATGAACAAAGTCATTCCCACCAGCGAGACGGCAAAGACTTTGAGTAATTCGAACAGTACGTAGCGAGTCAGTAGTTTCATGGCGGTGCGGAAATGTACCGCGAAGGGGCCGAATGGGGAAGAGAGTTGTTTAGTCGCTCTTGGCACGAGAGTGTGAGGAATGAGGGAGTGAAGGAATGAGGGAGCGAACAACAAGACGGTGTACCATGAGCAGTTGCTTAGCGGTGCGGCCACCGGCCCACCTTTGTTGAATGGGGAATGGGGAGTGGGGAATGATGCTCGAAATGGTGCGAACGCGCAGTATCGGGTTGACGCAAATCGACGTCGTCGATACAGTTTGCCTCCGCTCGCTATCGGATTCAGCCGACTTCGCAATCAAATCGCACTGGCGGAGTCGGAGACACCCCATCTTTCGACAGCACCATGAAATCACGATTGAGTACCTCGTGGAATCCGTGGCGGAACTGGCTGCTGTTGGTCATCACGATCGTGATCTGGGGCGTGACGGACGTGCGGCATCGCGCCCGCATCGACCCCGACAATGCATTGGCCCACAAGACCGACTTTACGGTCTACACCGAGGCCGGGGCGGCATTCTTCGATGGTCGAATGCCCTACGAGGTTACCAACTCGCGCGGCTGGCATTACCTGTATCCGCCGCTGTTCGCCATGTCGGTCGCGCCGTTGTCGCTGCTGGATACGCAGTCACAAGCGATCGTTTGGTATGTGATCAGTGTGGCCGCCTGTTTTGGCTGCTGGGCTGAATGCAAGCGGCTAACCCGTGCGTTGGGCGGTCCCGCCAAGCATTGGTGGAGCCAAATGAACGGCGCGTACGCTGATCAGCCGAACGATTTCGAACGCGATACGTCAACGAGTACCATCGCCGGCAAGTTACCGAATTGGCTCTGTTGGCTCGCACTCGCTACCGTCGCGCTGCCGGTGCTGAACTGCTTGCAGCGCGGGCAGGTCGGTGTGGTGATTGTTTACTTGCTTCTGCTTGGAACGCGACTGGCCTTGACCAGTTGCTCGTGGGTCGGAGCGTTGACGGCGGGCATCGTGCTATCGCTACCGATCGCCATCAAGCTGACACCCTTGTTGCCGGTCGGTTTACTACTGATTGAATTTGCCGTCTTGGCATTTTACGCGCGTCGCAGCTACTCCTGCCAAATTGGGAAAATCGCCGTATTCAATGCCGTAATCTCCCGCGCGTTGATCTTCGGCGGCGGGCAAGCACTGGGATTGCTGTTGTTTCTGATCGTTGTGCCAGGTCTTGCGATCGGACAGCAACAAAACTTCGGTCACTTGCAAACTTGGATTGCCCGCGTTGCGGTCAACGAAGACGTGGGCAAAGACAACGACTTCAATACGCGCAGCAAACGCAATCAAAGCCTCGCCAACGCGGTCGAACGACTGGGCAACTACTTCGCGTATGTCACCGACAAAGGCCCGAACGATCGATTGGTTGATTTTCCCGAGACGACCGGCGCGGCCATGCCGATGGATCGGCCGGAGGTACGGACTGCGACCAAAATCATCGCGGCCACGTTGGTATTTCTGTTATTGGTGGGTGCTTGGAGGGTTTGTCGGCTCGGCGATATCGTCGGCCTCATCGCGTTTTTCGGTTTGGCTTGTACGGCAACCTTGTTGGTCTCGCCGCTCTCGTGGGGACACCACTACGTAATGCTGTTGCCGGCGGCGATTTTCGTTCCGTATTGGCACCTACAGCGGTCCAATTTAACGACAGCACGCTGGCTGGCCGGCAGCTTGTGCGGCCTGACACTGACGCACTACTTGCTGATGGACGTTGCCGGCCGGTTGGGAGTGCTCGGGCTGGGGACGACCGTTTGGTTTGTCGCAGCGGTCACTTCCATTGCCTGGCCGCGAACGGCCGCCGCACTTGCACCGCAACAACAGCCCGCGACCGACATGATCCAAAATAGTGGCGATTCCGTGATCAGCCCCCGGCTTTGCCGGGGGATCGGCTAGGCGCGGACGTCGGACCTAGTCAACTGCCTGTCCAAAATTCCGACCTGTCCCCCGGCAAAGCCGGGGGGGGCTGACGGATTTGCGGCATATCATGGCCAACAAAAATCCCGACCTACTTTCGAGACGCTCACACTTGCCATTGTACTGCCCTCACTCGGCCAGTTGCTTCACGAAGCGATACAAAATCTCGCTAGCCAATTGCACTTCGTCCAGCGAGACCCATTCGTCGGCCGTGTGCGCTTGATCGATCGAACCGGGGCCGAATACCACGGTCGGGAATTGCGTGCCGAACGCGGCCGCATTGGTGCCGAATGGAACACCGATTTTGTTGACACAGCCCACGACCTCGCGAACCGTGGTCCCCAAGCGATCGGCCAAATTTGCGTTTTGCGTGTCGGCCAGTCCGCAACTGTTCATCGTTGGCGGCAAATGCTCGACGACCGCTGGTACCGGCACATTGGCCGCCACATAGTCGACCGCTTGTTGATACGCCGCTTGCGGGTCATCACCCGGCAGCAATCGTCGATCGATTTCGACGGTACAAATATCGGGCACGGTGTTCACGCTGATGCCGCCTGCAATGGTGCCGACACTCAGTGTTGGTCGGCCGCACAACGGATGCTCGCCTGTGAAGGGTACCACTTCGCGCGAGTAGCGTTCGAGCGCGGCCAATACGCCGGCCATGCGATAAATGGCGTTGTCGCCCAAATGCGGCAGCGAACTGTGCGCGGCCCGGCCGTGTGTGCGGCATTTCCAGCGGACCATGCCTTTGTGCGCGACGACGATATCGAGCCGAGTCGGTTCCATGACGATGGCCATGTCCGGCGGACTCGGAAAGATCGAGTCCGGCTCGTTCCATAATCGGCACAAACCTCGGGCACCGGTAAAACCATGTTCTTCGTTGACAGTGCAAGCCACGATCAACGTTGGCAGGTTTGCTGGTTTTTCGGCGGTCAATCGAGCGAGTGCGCCCAAAATAGCGGCCATCCCCCCTTTGATATCGCATGAGCCGCGACCGTACAGGCGATCACCATTGATGGTGGGTGTCCACGGTTCGATCGACATGCCATCGACCGGCACGGTGTCTTGGTGAGCTTCGAGCATGACGACCGGAGCGCCGGCTGACGCGCCATCGATTCGAGCGACAATATTATCGCGTCGCTGATCGATATTCTGCCGAAAGTAGCGCACCCCCAGCGAGCGAAATAGTTGCTCGAGGTAGTCG
>JAYTAU010000042.1:0-2232 GCA_043737375.1 Planctomycetia bacterium | reverse complement strand
CTTTCCGCAATGGCCGCCAGCGTGGTATCTATTCGGCCCTGCCGGTGAGGTCCGAGATCGTCCGGTATCGAAGTCGATGTTCGGCCGGCGGCTGGTGGCGTTTCGCGGCGACGGGGGCCGAGTCGCCGTACTCGACGGTTCCTGTTCTCATCTTGGCGCCGATCTGGGACGCGGTGTCGTTGTAAACGGGAATTTACAGTGCCCCTTTCATCGATGGCGGTACGCCGGCGATGGCCGCTGCACGCACGTTCCATCGCAGCAGCAGATTCCCCCGGCGGCCGGCCAGCGCGCTTATGCCGCGGCCGAACGGCACGGACTGATATTTGTATTCAACGGCGCCGACGCGCTCTTTCCGCTGCCATTCTTGATTGGCGAACAGCCCGATGCATTTGTGCCGGGCCGCTTGTTTCGCTTCATCGGCGCTTGCAGTTGGCACATGCTGACCAGCAACGGCTTCGATACGGCCCATTTCCAGGCCGTACACGACCGCGAGCTGATCGGCGAACCGCGGATCGACTGTCCCCAGCCCTTTGCCAGGCGGATTCGCTTTAAATCGCGAGTGACGGGAACTTCGCTGGCCGATCGATTCATCCGCGCTACGGTGGGCAGCACCGTCGAAGTTGCCATCACAAACTGGGGCGGAACTTTAGTTGGCGTGACGGGCAAGTTTCGCCGCGCTACCAGCTATATGCTGATCATGACCCGCGAAGTGATGACCGACCAGACGCTGGTCGAAGTCGTGGTCTTTGCGCCGCGCGCTCGCAACTGGTTTGTGCGGCACGCCGTGCAGCCGATCGCGATGGCAGTGCGCCGTCGGTTGACTCAAGCGTTCTTGGGCGACGATATCAAACGCCTCTCGGGCATTCGCTATAATCCGTGCATGCTGGTGGCGGCGGATCGAGAGTTGGCCGGTTTCTTCCGCTGGCTCGCCGAACTGCCGCAGGCGCGGCCCAGCCAGTCAAGCTACCAACACAGCGGCCCGGTTCAATCCGCCAATGGCGGCGCCAATCATGCGGAATTCTCCGGTTCCCAACCTCAAGGACATTCGCCATGAAGCGCGTTGTGATCGTCTCGATCGCGTGGTTGTCGCTCGCCGTGATCGTGTCCGCGTTTCCGGCGAAGGCCGCTGACAAGCTGGTCGCGAACGCCGGCCCGGAAGACCCAAGGCACGGCGAGCTACGGGCTTTCCGCCAACGAGTCGTCAAGGCAATCAACAACAACGATGTCGATTCGTTGCTTACGCATCTTAGCGACGACGTGGTGGTTACCTGGCAAAACGCCGAGACCAGCCGGGGCCACAAGGGCGTGCGCGAATATTACGACCGCATGATGCATGGTCCCGACCCGATCGTAAAAACCATCTCGTCCAATCCCGTGCCCGATCAGCTAACTCAGCTGTTCGGCGATACCGGGTTGGCACATGGCAAGTCCGACGATCATTTTGTGCTGACCGACGGGCGAGAGTTCACCATCGGCACGGTCTGGAGCGCCGCGGTCGCTAAGCAGGACGGCGACTGGAAGATTGCCAGCTTTCATGCATCGACCAATATGTTCGACAATCCCATTCTTTGGCAGGCCGTGCGGCAAACGGCCATGGTCTCCGGCCTCTCGGCGTTGGCGATTGGGGCCGCCCTCGGCGGCCTAGTCACTTGGCTCCTCCGACGCGGAAAGGCGGCGCCGCATGCCGCCAGCTAAAAGCACCTTGGCGACGGAGCCGAGCGCGCTGTTGGATCGGGTCCAAAACTGCGGACTTTTTCCGGAGTTCCGCGATCTTTCCGCGGGCGCGCTGCGCGCCTTGTCCAGCGAGCATGGCACGGACTTCGCCGCCGCGCTGCTATATCGGCGGTTGCGAGAGTCCTCGCCGCATCGTCAATTCATCCACAGCCTGGAAGCCTGCGAACGGCAAACCGAAATGCCGCTGCCGCCCGAGCGGATTGCGATTGTACCGGGCGCATTCTACCGGGAGTTTGCCAGGTCCGGAGCCGACGGCCGGTTAGTGCGAGAAGTCTGCCGCCAGTCGGGTTTGTCGGTCGATGTCATCCCGACCCGGAGCTTTGGTTCATTGCGAGAAAACGCCGATATCATTTGCAACTGGTTGTCGCGTAACGATGACCGGCGCTTGGTGCTCGTGTCGCTCAGCAAAGGCGCCTCGGACGTCAAGATGGCGCTGTCGCTCGATGCCCAAGCGTTTCGCAACGTGCGCGCCTGGGTGAGTTTGTCGGGAATTTACTA
>JAYTAU010000041.1:0-2233 GCA_043737375.1 Planctomycetia bacterium | reverse complement strand
AGTTGCTCGCGAAACTGCTGGGCGATGCGAAGCCGAGCAACGCCAAGACCGGCGAATAATAACAGGCGCCACGAAAAACACGAACGACACGAAATGGGTTTTTGTTCGTCGTCGATGACGCGCTAGATTAGCAGGTTGACATATTACTGAACTGACTATCGAGTGCCATGTGGTTCGTGGTCAATCGATTGCTTAGACCGCAGCCGCAGCTAGCGATTCTTCGTACCAAGTGACCAGTGTCTTGGTCGGCGCGGCCAGCTTGAGGACCGGCGCGAATTCGACAAAGTCGGCGTCGACCTGCATCAAAATCTCGCGTACGCTGGGGCCCGCGGCGGGACGTAGCTGATTGTACGTCTGCTCGAACTGCGCACAGTCGTACCATTGCTCGTCGCAAATCGACGGCAACAGCGCACTCAACGCCACGGCAAGCTGATCGGGCTTGGCCGTTCCGCCGGCGATTAATTCGGTAGTCGAAACGTGTTGCTCGAGCAAGAGGGCAAACGCCTCGGGCATCTTCCAACCCCGAGCCATGGCACCGGCGGCTTGGGCATGATTCCAGCCGAAGCGTTCCATTTCGAGTTCGGACAGTCGGCGGTTTTGTGTTTGCCGCGCTTCGAGCAGTTCGAGGTATTCACGCGGCATCTCTTTAGCCAACAGCGGTACGGCCATATCTTGCAAGAGCGCGGCCGAGAATGCTTCTTCGCAATCTTTCTGGCCCAGCAACTTGGCCATCGAGCGCGAGAACAACGCCCGACGCAGCGAATCTTGCCAGAGTTTTTTCAGATCGAACGGCCCGCACTTGGGGTTGGGCATCAGACTGAACACCGCGCTCCAGAGCGCGAAGTTTTTAATCGTGCGGATGCCGACCAGGGTAATGGCCATCTTGACGTTCGAGATCTCGCGCGAGAAACCGAAGTAGGCCGAGTTGACGAATTTGAGGATTTGTCCGGTCAGACCGGGGTCGGTCTCGATCGGCACGGCGAATTCGCAAGGACCGTTTTCCGGATCGCGAGCAAGCTCCATTAAACGGATAGCGCTTTGCGGCAGCGCGGGTAGTTGCGCCCCCAACAAAATTTGATCTAAGCGGTTGATAGCCGGTTCAGTGGTTTGGGTCATAATGATTCGCCTTTAAGAAACCCCGTGCTTTCTGTGACAATCGGCCAAGCGGCGAAAGCGCGATCCTCGACAGTCAAACTTAGGCCACGATCAGGGTGTGGGCAAAGCGCATTAAATCGAAAGTGCGCTCGTGGACTGGATTCAAGCCCGCTCATTGCAATGGGTGGGATTCGCTCTGCTGTGCGACAGCGGCCAGTCCCCCGTTTGTTGCCTTACGGCCACGTGCCGTGTGGCGATTTTGCATCACTCCGACCGACTCGCCATAGCCGCGGCACTGAGCCAAAGTATTGGCCGGCAGCCACTTAGCGATCTGCGGGAAGCTCGCCAACGGAGTCGGCGTAGCGATTGCGTTTTACGGCATTCAAGCAATTTGAATGGTGCTTCGTAATTCGTCATTTGCTCGGAGTCCTGCTCTTGCCGCACGTCCTGATAATTACTCTGGGCTTGGCCGTCCTCGGCGGTGTCGGTTGCTCGATCGGCGACCACGAACTGATGCGCGTTGGCAACGCCGCAGAATGGTCCGACTTCCAGCCCACAGACGGCCGGCCCGCAACCGATTCAGGCTGGCGGCGAACGTCGCAAGGCTGGATCAAAGTCGGTCCCCTCGGAGCGGCCGGCCTGTTGCCGAGCCCTTCGTCGCCGACGTCGATCGATCCTCCGCTGCACCCCGGCGTGCTGGCGATGTTTTTGGCGTTGGCTTCGGTGCTAGGGCTGGTGCTGTTCGAAGGGCGGGGGCAGCAAATGGGGAAGGGGGACAGGGGAGTGGATTGCATTCAGCACTAACTTTACCGGATCGCAGCGTAAGCGAAGCACGCCCTCAATGAAGCGTCCCTCGTCCGTGGGCAGAGAAGTCATAGCACTCCCGGCAGCCGGTCCCACTCGGCTTCTTGAACATCGCTACGCGTTACGACGCCGCGCCCCACGACCCGTGGCCCCTCGCGGATTTCGAACTCCGTGCCGACAACCAGTGAACGTTGATGCACGGTCTCCCAGTTCCGCACAAATTGCACATACGCTCGCACTTCTATGCCAAGCGCGACCATCTCGTCGGTGCCATAATCTGGAAACAGTTGAAATCCATCCCAATCTTCACCGTTGTAATAAAACTGCCCTCGAT
>JAYTAU010000040.1:0-2234 GCA_043737375.1 Planctomycetia bacterium | reverse complement strand
GGGACGTTTGCCCGTGTGCGTTGTTTCGCCATGAATATTTAGAACCAGCGGCTCCAGTTCTTTCTCGAAGAATACATAATCGTG
Source organism: Planctomycetia bacterium (assembly GCA_043737375.1). GTDB lineage: Bacteria > Planctomycetota > Planctomycetia > Pirellulales > JALHPA01 > JAWXCH01. The sequence continues at coordinate 2,150 of JAYTAU010000040.1, read as the reverse complement.
CGGGCAGCCTAGCCGCCCCTGACTGCGAAACTCGAAAAACGTGATGCCGCAAACCGGACAAGCCTTTTGGTCGAGCTGTGCCAATTCCTCGGCTGTTTGACCGACGGCCAGTTGCTGAGCCAAGGCACCGGCCATGGTCGACGGGGTGGACGTTTCGGCCGCACCCTGGGTCAAGTAACCCCGCGCACATTCCTCGCAGAAGTGCAACTCATGGTGCTTGCCCCCTTCTAGTTCGGTAATGTGAAAGGTCGCCGGCTTCTCGCATTTTTGGCATTTCATTCGAAGCTCGCTCGTGCGACCGTTATGAGCGCAATAAAATAGGAACTGTTCATGGGATTCTAGCAATGCGTTAGGGGGTGTCAAGCTGAACGCCTGCTCGCTAAACCCGTCGTAAATTGTGTACTGACAAGTGATTGAGTGTTGCTGAGCCGTTGCCCCTGGTGGGGGCCAGTGCTATTCTAGCCAGCAGTTTGTAGCCGTTTTTAATAACCATTTTGTTCTGTTGATCGATCATGCCGCACTACCCCGATTTTGCCACGTTCGCGAGATTGGCCCATGACGCCCAACTGGTGCCTGTCTATCGACGGCTGATGGCGGATTCGCTGACCCCGGTTTCGGCGTTCCATTTGCTCGATGAAGGGCCTTGTGCTTGCTTGTTCGAGAGCGTCGTCGGCGGTGAAAAAGTCGGTCGCTATAGTTTTTTGGCCGCCAACCCTTTTTTGCAGATCGAGGCCCATGGCCGACGGATGAAAGTCACCTCGACTGCCGGCAACGAAGAATTCGATTCCCCCGACCCATTGGCCGAGCTGAAATTGCGAATCGACTCGCTGCGGGCGGTCGGACTACCCGAATTGCCGCCATTTACCAGCGGGGCAGTGGGTTATGCCGGCTATGACGTGGTGCGTTATTCCGAAAACCTGCCCAATGCGCCGCTCGACGATCGCCGGCTGCCGGACCTTTCGTTCGCGTTTTACGATCAGATGGTGGTCTTCGACAACATCACCAAGACGATTATCGTCGTGGCGATGGCGCGACTGGGCGCCAAGCCAATTGTAGGAGGCGTCGCCGACGCCGATCAGGTTGTCGCTCATGCGATCGACCCGCAGGCCGCTTATGCTGATGCCCAACGTCGCGTCGATGCAATTGTCGCCAAACTCTCGCTTTCCGTGCCGGACCTGACCCCCGTCGATATCGACATCGCGGGCGATCCGCAAATCGTCGCCCGCTCGAACTTCGCGCAATCGCAATACGAGGATGCCGTTCGCAAGTGCGTCGAGTACATTCGCGCGGGCGACATCTTTCAGGTGGTCATCAGCCAGCGGATGGAGCTTGACGTGCAATCGCCGCCGTTCGAGATCTATCGCACGCTACGGATCGTGAATCCCAGCCCGTTTATGTTTTACCTACGCACGCCCAGCGTGACGTTGGTCGGCAGTTCGCCCGAGGTGATGGTCCGCGTGGTCGATGGTCGCGTGACCGTTCGCCCCTTGGCCGGAACTCGTAAACGGGGCCGCACCGATGCCGAGGACAAATTGTTGGCCGAAGAATTGCTGGCGGATCCCAAAGAACGGGCCGAGCATGTGATGCTGGTCGATCTGGGACGGAACGATGTGGGCCGCGTGGCCCGTTATCGTTCGGTCGAACTGACCGACGTGATGACGATCGAACGGTATAGCCATGTGATGCACATCACCAGCAATGTCACCGGGCAATTGGCCGATGGCCGCGACTGCTTCGATGCGCTGAAGGCTTGTCTGCCCGCCGGCACTGTTTCCGGCGCACCCAAGGTTCGCGCCATGCAGATCATCGACGAGATTGAGCCCAATCGTCGCGGACCCTACGCCGGCGCCGTGGGGTATATCGACTTTTCCGGGAACATGGATACGTGCATCGCTTTACGCACGATTGTCGTGCAAGGGAATAAAGCGTATGTGCAAGCCGGCGCGGGCATCGTCGCCGATAGCAATCCGACCGAGGAGTACCAAGAGACGCTCAACAAAGCTCGCGGGCTGCTCAAAGCGATCGAAATTACCGAGAAACGCGTGCGAGGGTAGGAAAGTGCGGCGTGCGACGTGATTGGTGCGGAGGTTAAACTGCCGCATGAGTACCGAATCGCTTGCTGCTTAGCTTTGCCTCTGCTGCAAATTTCG
>JAYTAU010000039.1:0-5656 GCA_043737375.1 Planctomycetia bacterium | reverse complement strand
GAGAAGCTCCCAAGGGTTTGGCTGTTCGCCAATGAAAGTGGTACGTGAGCTGGGTTCAGACCGTCGTGAGACAGGTCGGTCCCTATCTGCTGTGGGCGTACGAAACTTGCGGAGGTTCTTCTTTAGTACGAGAGGATTTGGAAGGACGTCCCTCTGGTGTTCCAGTTGTCACGCTAGTGGCACGGCTGGATAGCTATGGACGGAAAGGATAAACGCTGAAAGCATATAAGCGTGAAGCCCGCTCCAAGATCAGGTTTCGTAGAGCATTGCTCGAAAGTCCCCTGGAAGACGACCAGGTTGATAGGTCGGATGTGTACGCGCAGTTAATGCGTTTAGCTAACCGATACTAACGGACGAATACTTGACCACCTTTATCAAGCGCTCTGGCGATTAACTACACGCCAGTTCGCCTTGGATAAAATCCACTGCTGTCAAACGCAGTCGATAATCACTGACCAATTACCACAACCATTGTATACGATTTCGTATCGTTTAATCGACGATACGAAGTCTGGACTTGGCTTGATGCTGTCTAACGGCGGCATCAAGTCTTTTTCGGCGACCATATCCGAGAGGTCACACCCGTTCCCATTTCGAACACGGTAGTTAAGCTCTCGGAGCCGATGGTAGTACCAAAAGTGCGAGAGTAGGTATCGCCGGATTTTTTACAATCAAACCCCGCTTGAACTGCAAAGTTTAGGCGGGGTTTTTTTATGCGCGTCAAATGGTTTCCTGTCAAACAGTCGCATCTGGGACTAGAATGATTGGACTGGAATGATTTGAATAGGAGTTCACCTGATGTCAACTATTAATGCTGCACCACTAGTGGCGCAAACGATCGAATTTGGTAGCCCACCGGTCGTTCTGCAATTTCGTCCGTTGCTGGACATGAACGCCGATCAATTTGCCGAATTCGCGGGTCAAAATCCCGAATTGAAGTTGGAACTAACCACAAAGGGAGATGTAATCATGATGTCTCCCACGGGCGGGGAAACCGGCGATTTTAACGGTGAAATCACGATGCAACTGCGGTTGTGGTCCAAACAAAATGGGACCGGCAAGACGTTCGATTCTTCAACCATGTTCAAACTTCCCAACAATGCGTTACGGTCTCCTGACGCGAGTTGGGTTAGCCTGCAACGTTGGAACCAGCTTTCGAAAAAAGAGCGTCAGACCTTCGCGCCGCTCTGCCCCGACTTCGTCGTCGAATTGCGCTCGCCGAGTGACCGCCTGATCGATTTGCAAGCCAAGCTGGAGGAGTATCTGGCCAACGGCGCACAATTGGGCTGGATCATCGACCCGATCAATAAGTCGGTGCATATTTACCGTCCGAACCAACCCTGCGAGATTCTCGCCGAATCGGCGTCGGTCAGCGGCGAAAATGTATTGCCCGGCTTCGAGCTAGTCCTCGCTGAGATTTTTACGACTAATTGATCGGATTTCGCAGCGGTTTCGGCAGCTGCTATTAGGCCAGGTTCGCGCATGCCTCCGCGATACTCCCATAGCGATCTTCCGGCCATATCTGGAGGCATCGCGCGCAAACGGCGAAGACTTTTTCCGGCATGCCTTCGGGCCGCACAATCGGGATCTGCTGAGCTGGGTCGTGATTTGCGATCTCGGAATTGAGACTGTGCAATCGCGACTCGACCGATGCGTCTCCGCTCGGTGTCACTCCTGCATAGCACCAGTACATCAACACGCCAAACGCATAAACGTCGCTTCGCGTGGAGATCGGTCCGAATCCGGGGTAGATTTGCTCGGGCGACAAGTAACCGGCCGTGCCCGCGATCAATTCGCTGCCACCTTCCGTCGGCGAGCAATGAATTGGAATGCGATCTTCTTCGAATTGCTTGCTGAAACCAAAATCGGTCAGCAGCACTCGACCATCGACCGCGCAAAGAATATTCTCCGGCTTGAGATCGCAATGCACGATGCCACGGTCATGTGCAAAACTCAGCGGCGTTACGATCCGCAATAAGCGATCGATCAGTTCGTCTGGTGCCGCTCCGCCGCGTGCTAGTTGCGCCAAATTACCCCCGTCGATCAGCTCCATGATCAGAAACGGACCACCGTCGGGCAATTGTCCCATTCCCCGCACGGACACGATGCCGGGATGATCTAGCCGCCGGACCAGCGCAGCCTCGTTTATAAATCGCGACGACAATTCTTCTAGGTAGCGATGCCGTTTGCGTAGCACTTTCATGCAAACTCGCGAGCCGTCGCGGCGATCGATGGCCGCGTACACTTTGCACATTCCGCCAGTGGCAATCAGCCGTTCGATTAAATAGTCGCGGGCATTTAGGTGCGGAACATCGTCGGGAATCGCAATCGCCAACCGACGCCGGATCGGGCTGGCCCGTTGATCAGTTTGCGCGTCACGTTCGAGCAGGTACGACTTTGCCTGCGAGAGCCAACGGCGAATGGTGCGTTCGTTTCGCCCTAACCGCTGCGCGATTTCATCCAAATTGAATTGTTGCATCCGCAGTTCGATAGCTTGTCGGGCCGACGGTTCGAACTGACTCAACAGCCAATACAGTTCGTCGGCCGCGGCAACGACCTCGGCCGGCGACGGTTCGCGATCCGCCAAAATCGTCTCGATTCCGTCTTGAACCGTCTCAATATGTTCGCGGAACGAATAGTTGGATTGCCCGCTTTCACGATCTACGGTGCGCTTGGCGGCGCGGTGAAACCGGACTTTTTCGCCGACTTTATTCAGGGTGATTGCCGAGAGCAACGGCCACAGGTCGTCGTCTTGATCTGCAACGTTGCTATGGTTCAGTCGTCTTAAAAAACTACGAAACACCGACTGCAAAATATCCTGCCCGTCGAGTCGGCGTCGCATTTTCGGACCCAGTCTAGCGTGGGCAAGCGCGACGAGGCGATCCGCGTAGCTGCGAAAAAGCGCGTCGACACGTTCCTGCTCCACTGGGATCCTCGCGTCTCATTTTTCTAACGGAGTGAGCTGCGACCGAAAAATCGCAACGATGTTGCCAGCCAAATGTCCGGTTTGTTGGGCAATCAGCAACTAGCACTGTATTGGCGTTAGCGATGTCATGCCAACTGGCACGACGTTGCACCCGCGACAAATCACTATACCGGATACTCCGAAGGAATTGATCATGGCTTATGTCGTCACCGCACCGTGCTTTGCCTGCAAATACACAGATTGCGTGGTCGTTTGCCCGTGCGAATGCTTTCGTGAAGGGGAGAAGATGCTCTACATCGACCCCAACGACTGCATCGACTGCGATGCGTGTATACCGGAATGCCCCGTCGAGGCGATTTTCTACGAAGCGAATGTGCCGCCGCAGTGGCAAGAGTTCATTGCCCTGAACGCCGAGCTGTCGCAGCAGTGCCCGCCGATCACCGAGCGAAAGCAGCCGCTGGTTTAATGCCTTTTAATAATCTAACTGACTGTGCTACTTGCTAGTGGCAGCAGGTGCCCGCGGCGGAATTTGGACGGCAATGTCGTCGGCATCTGCATTGGCAACATCGTTCTCGGTTTCTATTGTATCCGCATAGCCGCGACCAGCGTCGTCTTTGCCATTTTTGCCCAGGCTGTAGAGCATAAAACCCCGACCGTCCGCAGTCGGTTTGTAGACAAACGGACGATCCGCAAAGACATCGTGCGGAATCTTGGCCAGATACTTGGGAACTAACGCATCGAGCTTGTCCGGAAATTTGCCATTGGTCAATTGATCGGCCCGTAAGGCGAAACTGATTTCGATGGCGGCGTGTTCGGTTCGCATGCGGTTGTCGGCTTGAATCGCAGCGGTCAAAGCGGGCAGAAACAACGCCGACATGATATTGCTGATTCGCTGGCTGACGGCTTTTCGCGGAATAAGCACCTCGGCCAGAGATGGTACGCGTTTGATGCCCTCCGCCACCCGCTTTACGTCCGTGTCGAAATCGTCGCTCGCTTTGGCGCGTTCGTTCGCATCTTTGATTTGACTGACCTTTGTCAGGCGATCGTACCAAGCGTTTAAATCTGTTAGCGGTATATCCCAATCGATCACCAGAGTTCCCACAACATCCAGCAGTTTGTCGGCACGTTTGAAAGTGCCGTCATCTAATAGTTGCAACGTTCCAGCCCCGTTGCGCGTAATTGCGCAGATTGCATCCAAGCAAAAAAATCGTTCGCCGATCTCAAACGCACGCGAAGCCGGCGGCAGCGGCGGTAGTTCGCGATAGCTCTTTTGATAGCGAACCAGTGCTTCCGAGCTGATTTTTTCCGATGACAACCAGTGCCGCTCGCCTGCTGTTGCCATCGAATCAATTGCGATCGCCACGAGTTGATCGACCATCATCCCGTTCCGACACGACATGCGGGCCAGCCGATGCATGGTCAGCAGATCGTCGGCTGCGGCCGACAAGTCGCCTTCGCCGATTCGCAACATCGCGCGAGTCAGCAGCGACTGAGCCGACTCTCGAAGGCTGGGATAGGGCATCACCGAGGTCGCGCCCATCAATGGAAGTTCTTCGTGTGCGACGATCGGCGAGAAGTAATGCGTGCGTTGGCTCGCCTCGACGACCACTATCAACGGCTTCTCGTTTTTCACTAACCAGGCGGCGATTTCTGGAAACTCTCTTTTTGTCCAGGGTCGCGATTCGGCTAGCTCGAATCGGGCATAATAATTGTCACCAAGACTGGTCGGATCGGCAGCAACACCCGCAGGAACCGGTAGGTTTTTAACGAATGCAAAAAAATCGACGTAATACTTTCCCTCTTCGGGTAACGGCTCGATACCCAGTTGCTTGAAAAACTCGGCCCGGAATTTTTCTTCTAGCTTGCCGGGGCCGAACGCGCGAAGTAGTAAGACGACGGCGTTGTTGTCCGGCGTGACGCCCTTGCTCGACAGGGCATTGAGCGCGGCGACATAGTCGGGGTATCCGTCTTCCCTCAGCGGTTCGGTAATGAATGTTGTCGCTTTGGAGATAGTTACCTTGGACTTACGAGCAGGCTGCTTGGCGTCGGTTTTATTTGGTGGCGCAGCGGCTGCAGCAGGATTTGCGGGCGGCGCTTGCGACGGCGATTCGGCGGACGGAATCTGCTTCGCGGCTGGAACCTGCTGCGCGGTTGGGGCAGCCTGTTCTGCGGCAAACGTCGATTGGTGCGATACTCGAATGCCGCTGTTATTTAGCGAAAGCAGCAGTACTGCCGCTCCAACGCAATGACAAAGTTTACCCCAACGCATCGTATCGTTCCTCGTTTCAGATGTGAGCGCCACAAAAGTAGGTGGCCAGTCGATTATTGTGAAGAGACAGAATTTTTGGTTAGTTGACAGATATTCCTCAGCCCCCGGCTTTGCCGGGGGGCAGGGCAGTGCAGAATCGTTTGCTCGCACACCGTCGACGTGCCGTCAAATCCCGCGGCGAAGCCGGGGGCTGATCAAGACGCATTACATTCTAATCTTCTTAGTTCGACTTTTGCAGTTTTTTAGCCCCAAGGGGGCGATTCAGCCCTAGCCCAGGGCAACGCCCTGGGAGGTTTTGAGTTCCGTGACGGTAGCCCTGAAAGGGCGATTCAACCCATGATTCATCCGTGGGACAACGTCAATTGATCATTCAGTTTGATCCGCCCTTTCAGGGCTTCGATCGTCTTGGCCATCGTGACCCGGGGCGTTGCCCCGGGCTGTGGCTGAGCCGCACCTTCGGT
>JAYTAU010000038.1:0-2235 GCA_043737375.1 Planctomycetia bacterium | reverse complement strand
AGGACCTTTCGCCCGAGTTAATGCCGAACGTTCCACCCGATCGTTTTAGCGGCAAGCCGTTGTTGTACAAAATTATCGACGGTCGCCCGGTGATTTACTCGGTCGGCCCCGATCGCGACGACGATGGGGGCGTGTCGATCGACGGAGGCGAAGGGAATCTGCGCTATTATGCGCCGCCCGAGGCATTAGCCGCCAAGAACCTCAATGCCGCGCCCGACGGCGACTGGATCCTCTGGCCCCCGGCAAATAAACGGGTCGTTGCTGCTGTGCCGGATGAATAAAGGAGAAGACATTGCTGTGAAGATATGACCTGCCCACGCAAATGCCGTGGGCAAGTCTATTGATGTCGGTCGATTTCGAGCAATTTCCGATCCAAGCGGTCCATTCCCGTCGATTGATCCCTCGTTCCTACTCACCTACTCAAAAACATTGACCCTGTCGGTTCGTTGCGATATATTGACAGAGTTATCCGAAGGTCTGAATCGATCGACTACCGCCTGGGCAGTACGGTCGATTGATTGACAATTCGGACGGCACCGATTTAGCCTCCCGCCTTGGTCCAACGATTCGCCTACCCCCAGGCGCTGTCACGTTGGGATCTTGAATTCTTGTTCTGCTTGTGAGACCTGCCGTTGATGTTGTCTCGCGTGCTTAAAATCTCCGCTGTCACTTGGCTGCAACACCTGTTGCCGGCGATCCTGTTCGGCATAGCCTTTGGTGCCTGGGTATTCCAACTTACGGCCATCGGTCCTAGGGTCATTGCCGCCGAAACTGCGGACAGCCCGAAGCCGGACGACGCATTACCTCGCGACGGCGCAAAAATCTACAAAGCACGCTGCGCTTCATGTCATGGACCTGCCGGAGAAGGGGGGACCGCCGAGTACCCCAATCCCTTGCTCGGCGATCGCTCGGTACTCGAACTCGCGCGGCTAATCACAAAGACGATGCCCGAGGATGATCCGGGCACCTGCACGGGCGACGAAGCACAAGCCGTGGCGACGTTTATTTACGACGCGTTTTATTCGCCCACGGCGCAAGCGCGGAATCGTCCGGCCCGAGTGGAGTTGTCTCGATTGACAGTTCGCCAGTACCAGAATTCGTTAGCCGATCTGATTGGCAGCCTACGCGGACCCGCGTTTTGGGGAGACAAGCGAGGTCTCAAAGGTCGTTACTACAACTCACGAGGCTTCAACGAAAAAGAACGTCTGATCGAACGAACCGACGCAACCGTGAAGTTCGACTTTGGCGAAACGGGCCCGGGCCCTGAGCCCGAGAAGTTCAAGCCTCACGAATTTTCGATTCGCTGGGATGGTTCACTCCTTGCGCCCGAGAGCGGCGACTACGAATTCATCGTACATACCGAACACGCCGCGCGACTGTGGATTAACGACAAGCGTGTTCCGTTGATCGACGCTTGGGTCAAGAGCGGCGACCAGACCGAATATCGCGGTTCGATTCGACTGCTCGGCGGGCGAGTTTATCCGCTCAAACTCGAGTTCTCGAAGGCTAAGCAAGGCGTCAACGACAAAGACAAGAAGAACTCGAAATTCAAGTCGCTCACCGCATCGATTGCGTTGGAGTGGAAGTTACCGCACCGCTCGGCCGAGGTCATTCCCGAGCGAGCGCTGTCGCCGCAAAGTTCGCCGGAAGTTTTCGTCGCGCAGACGCAGTTTCCGCCCGACGATCGCAGCAACGGTTACGAACGCGGCACTTCGATTTCGAAAGCCTGGGATCAGGCCACGACCGACGCTGCGATCGAGTTTGCCGGCTACGTGTCTGAGCGATTAGAAGAACTGGCCAAAGTGCCTGCTAGTTCCGCCGAGCGCGAAAAACGGTTGCGTGAGTTTTGCCACCGCTTGGTCGAAAGGGCGTTTCGTCGCCCGTTAACCGACGACCAGAAAAAACAATACGTCGATCGGCATTTCGAGGTGACTGACAATGACGACATCGCGGTCAAACGCGTGTTGCTGTTGATGCTCAAATCGCCGCGGTTCTTATATCGCGAGTTTGGCGGCAACGAAAGTCCCAATGGCAAGGATAAACCCAACGGCAAAGACAGTCCCAGCGGCGACTCTCACGACGTGGCTTCACGGTTGGCGTTTGGCATGTGGGATTCGCTACCCGACGACGAACTGTTGCGCGCTGCTGCGGCAGGCGAACTGTCTCAGCGCGAGCAAGTCGCGCGGCAAGCCGATCGAATGTCGCGCGATCTACGAACCCGCGCGAAGCTGCGCG
>JAYTAU010000037.1:0-5660 GCA_043737375.1 Planctomycetia bacterium | reverse complement strand
CCCCACCATTTGGAGCAACCGGCTCAGCGGCATACGTAACAAACGGAGCGTAGACAAAACCGTTTGCCAATCCAAAACACAGGCAGGCAACCAACCTTAACCGACGAAGAACTGTGGAAATGATCATGCTAGGCAACACCCGTTATAAACAACGAGCGATCTAAGAAGTGCGATAACGGACACAAACCCTGGTCGTCAATTATAGCCCGCCGAAAGTATGCCGGGTTGAGGGAATCAAGCCAATTATGGAGGGCCTATTGTTCCACCTACCGATGATTGCGGGGCGACTCTGCCAGTGGCCCTCGCCGGTTTCAAAAACGGATGCGTCGGTTTGGGATGCATGAACGGGATCGATTCCGTTCGATTATGGTTGAATTTAGCCGGCGGTTCGGCTTGCCGGTTTTCGGTGATTCCCTTAACATTCGCCACGCCGTGGTCTTGCTTCAACGTCAGTAAACTTTGCGAAAAGCGATGGATCGACTTCGATACCTATGGGTTTGGATCGCATTGGTGCTGTCCGCTGTCGGCTGTGCCTCGTCTACGCGGCAGATCCAGGCCATCGACACCAGCGCGACCGACGGCGATGCGCTATCGTCCGAAACCGATGCACTGGTGGCGATGGAAGTCGCCGAGGTATCGGACAGTTTAAAAAATGCTATTGCGAAAAAAACTTCGGCCACAACTCCAACTTCAGGCTCGACGACAAAACGAACGTCTACCGAACAAAAATCTTCCAACGCGAATCCGGCCAAAGCCGCGGCTGCCGATGCTTCATCCGATCTGACCGCGAAGCCGTCGTCCGCTAAACCACTGCCTGCTAAACCCTCTGTCGCTAAATTGCCGTCAACTAAGCAATCGCAGAACGACATTGCCCAGACATCGAAAGTCGATTCATCGCCGGCAGCCTTGGCCTCCAGCAAACCCATTCGCCGAAAGTTCAGCGACGACACGTTGATTGACGAAGAATCATTTTCGGCAACTCCCTCGACGCCAAAAGCAATTCCTGGCGATGAAGTGGCCGAGATAGCAGCCGCGATCGAAGCACTCGAATTCGACGATCCCACCGAAAAACGGGAGGCAATCATTGCACTGCAAGGCATGCCCGCTAGCGGGCGGCAATTGTTACTCCGTACGATGCGCGCGGCTATGGCCAGTCGCAATCGCGTCGAGGAACGCCGGCAACCGTCGAAGGTGCCGACCCAATCGATAGCGCAGCTCCCCGTAACACAGAACGCGCCAATCCAGTCGCCGGTGATTCAACAACCGACAACCTCGCAACATTCGATCGCGCAAACCATCGCTCATGCCAATCACGCCCCGCCGAACGCGACGGCCCTGATGGCGACTTCGCCCGTGGTCGTACCGGTCGCAGCCGCGATCGGCAACGGAGATTTACATCCAACGTTAACGGATGCGAACTCCGTAGCGCCGTCTGCGGCAACATCGACCGTAAAAACTGCAACGCACACGGAAGTGCCGGCGACGATTTCGCCCAAGAAACCACAGCCGTCAAGCTCGGTCGAAGTTCAATTGTCGGCCGCGATCGAAGCACTCGAAAGAGAACTGGCCGCCAATGCCCACTCGCCCGATGCACAGTCGGTCGACAGTCAGGCGATGCAAGCTAGGCTGCGACTACTTTACCTCGTGGCCGGTAGGCGCGACGACGCTTTGCGGCCGATCGCCGGGCTGGTGCCCGAGCAACAAGAATTTTGGAGCAAAGAGGTTTACGGCCTAGCGGCCTGGTTCGATAACGACAAGCAGCCGATCGAGCGACGTCGCATGACGGAATCGGCCATGCATCTGCGCGAGGCGGCGCAGCGGTTGTCCGAGGCCGGTTCATTGGTCGTCAAAAACTTGCACTTCTGTACCGAGGTCAAAGGCTACGGTATTTACAGCAAGTTTGCCAAAGATGAATTCAAGCTCGGGCAAGAGGTGCTGCTCTACGCCGAGATCGAAAATTTCCGCAGCCGATCGACCGATAAGGGTTTTCATACGGCGCTAAAGGGTGCGTATCAAATCTTTGATAAAAACGGCCGCCGCATCGCCGAAAAGGAACTGGCTATCAAAGAAGAATACTGCCAGAACCAACGACGCGATTTCTTTGTGCCGTACTTTCTGTGGATGCCCAAGCTGGCCGACGACGGCACTTACACGCTCAAGCTGACGATCGAAGACGTGCATCGCGGCGAAGCAGCCGAATCGACCATCGATTTCGTCATCAAGACGAAGTAGCTGATCGCCACTCTACGGCGTTAACACTTTCAGCCCCCGGCTTCGGCAGGGATACGATCGGTTTTCAGTTGGGCGTTCGATTGCATATCAATCGCTGCTCCCAGTCGATCCGCCGGCGAAGCCGGGGGCTGGGGCACTGGCGGAGCCAGTGGCACACGACATAAACTTATCGTAATTGGCATTGTCTCCTACAAACCTGGGTAACACGTTGGCCATTGATACGCCTGCTCGAATTGCAATCATCGGTGCTGGACCCGTCGGGCTCGAGGCGGCCCTCTATGCACGCTTTCTGGGGTACGATGTCGACATTTACGAGCGCGGCCAGGTTTGCCAATCGTTGATCGCTCGCGCGCATGTGCGATTGTTTGCGCCCTTCGACGTGGTTCGTTCGCCGCTGGCGATGCGGGCGTTGCAAGCGCAAGACGACCAGTGGCTATCACCTGCCGACGAGGCTGTACTATCCGGTCGTGAATGGATCGAGCGGTATTATCGCCCAATTGCCGAGTCGGACCTATTGGCGGACTGCCTGCATCTACAAACCGAAGTCCTTTCGGTCGGTCGACAAGAGTCGTTGAAGCATGAGTTGCCGGCCGATGATCTGCGCGCCGATTCCGATTTTCGATTGCTAGTGAGAACGCTACGCGAGCCGGGCGAACTACCATTTGCGACAGAACGTTTGGTAACAGCCGACGCGGTGCTCGACTGCAGCGGCGTATGGGACCGGCATCATTGGATCGGGCGCGGGGGTGTGCCCGCCGTCGGTGAGTTGGCACTTGCCGATCGTTCGGATCACGGTCGAATTGAATATGGATTGCCCGACTTACTAGGTGCCGCGCGCGACCATTACGCACATGGCCACACGCTGGTGGTCGGTGCCGGGCATTCAGCCGCAAGCTGCGTCATTGCACTGACGACGATCGCCCGCGAGTCGCCGTATACCCAGGTGACATGGTTAACGCGATCGACGACGCCTCCGCGCGATCGGCACCCGATTATTCGCATCGAAGCCGATCCTTATTCCGAGCGCGATCACTTGGCAGCCGAGGCCAATCGGCTGGCAACCGCCGGTGCCGGCGACCGATTGACCCATTTGCCGGGCACGCACGTCGAGCAAATTCATTGGCAGGCGGCGACGAACAAGTTCGAAGTGGTCACCAGCGGTCAACATTCCGAGTCCTTCGAGTTCGACCGCATTATCGGCTGCGTGGGACATCGACCGAATTGGCAACTGGTCGACGAGCTACAGATCGTGCGACACTTTGCCACCGATGCGCCGACGGCAGTTTCTGAGCAGTTGCAAGCTGCCCATGAAATACGCAACCCCGAGCCCGACTATTACGTGTTAGGTGCAAAAAGCTTCGGGCGATCGTCGAAAGTCGCCGGAGTCAAAAATTTCGGAATGGCCGACGGACTCGATCAAATTCGGCAAGTGTTCGCGATCATCGGCGACCGCCCGACGCTTAATTTGTACGGATCGATGCGCGATGTGTGAGGCTCGAGGTTCGAGACTGGATGTTCGGAATCTGGTACCGCCGCAATTTCAGGAGTTCTGACGGAACGCAGGTCCATCCTACGGCCCCAAATCTTAAGCCGCATATTTCCAGCCTCCAGCCTCTAGTCCCCAGCCTCAAGCCCCTTTGCCTATCCGCTGACAGCGTTTGCAAAAAAATGTCGATCGTTGCGCCTGCACGATTCGCTCGACGGTGCCCACACCACAGGTTGGGCACAACTTACCGGCGCGATCATAAACACGATGGTGATTCTGATAGCCGCCGTTCTGATTGAGCGCATTACGATAGGTCCCATCCGAGAGCGTCGAGCCTTCGTAGTGAATCGCCAATTGCAGTACATCGAGCATGGCGGCGTGCAATCGCTGCCACTCCGCTTTTCGCAGTGTGTCGCACGCTCGGGCCGGATGGATGCGGGCCTGATGCAATAGTTCCGAGGCATACAGATTGCCGACGCCGGCGACCGCGCGTTGATCGAGCAACGCAACTTTGATTGCTCGGCGACTCGTGCTCAGTTGGCTACGCAGTTCATCGACGGTGATCGACAACGCGTCGGGTCCGAGCATTTCTCGTCCGTATCGCACGGCAAACTCGTCGGGCGCGACGAGTCGCACGGTCCCCAAGCCGCGCCGATCCCAAAACAGCAGTTCGCCGGCCGCTCCTGAGAGTCGAATCCGCAATCGCAAGTGTTCCATGGTGGGCGGTTCAGTCACCAGTATCAGGCCGGTCATGCGCGGCTCGATGACGATGGCGTCGGACGAACTCAGGATTAGGACGACGCGTTTACCGATTCGCTCGACACTGGCGATGGTGTTGCCGGACGCGCGCCGTCGCAATACATCAATCCGCGGTGTAATTTGGATCGGGCGACGTTTGCACGCCGGTCGTTCGACGTGCAGAATCGAACTGCCGGCAATGTGAGCGATTCCACGCCGCATGGTTTCGACTTCGGGAAGTTCTGGCACGACGGGAAGTTGGCTAAAAAGGTGATTTGATGCTGATGAACGAGGCAAACGAAATTATATAAATGTTGAAATTCCTTGGCGTAACAGGTAGTCTAGAACTGAAATTGTAGCAATCCGGTCGTCGGCCGTCCGATGCAGGCAAGTTCGTCCAAAATCACGGGCCATGTCATACGGGGCTTTCGAATGCAATCGACCGTTCGCGTTCTTGTTGCCGCTGCGTTAATGATTGGTTTGACCTCGCGCGCGTCAGCCGCAGAGGCTCGCAAATGGACCAGCCAAGATGGCAAGACCATCGAGGCGGCGTTCGTTCGCGCCGACGAAAGTTTCGTCGTGCTGAACATGAACGGCAAGGATCTACGGGTGCCAGTGACTCGTTTCAGCGCAAGCGATCAACAATTCATTCGCGAGTCGGCGGCAAAAGCCGCGCCGGCCGCCGCTGTTAGCACTGCCGCTCATCCGGAGAAAGTTCAGCCCGAAAAAGTCGAGCCTGATAAAGGCGAGGCCGCGAAGTCGGAACCACCGAAGACCGGCAAGCTTGATCCTAAAATCGTGGCGGCCGCCAATGCTGAACTGTCGAAAATGCGAACCTGGACCGACAATCGCGGCCAAACCGTTAAGGCCAAGTTCGAACGTATCAACGGTCGGCAAGTGGTGTTCAAAGGAGGCGGCTTAAAGCCCGTAATCCTCCCTTATTCGGACCTCAGTACCGCGGATCAAGATTTTCTCCGGGTGCAATTCGAAGCCAAAGGTCAGGGGCAATTTATTCCGACGACGTTGGCCTCGATCGCAGCCGGCGAGATATCCAGTGTTCCTGGTCCGGATGGCAGTGGTCGGCTGAACACCCGACCACGGGGAATACCCGATTTTCCGACACGCGGCGGGATGAACAAGATGCCGGAAATCCGACGCCCGGAAATGCCTGAGATCCGGCGGCCCGAGTTTCCCAGCATGCCCG
>JAYTAU010000036.1:0-5660 GCA_043737375.1 Planctomycetia bacterium | reverse complement strand
CCGGCGGCATCGGCAGCAAAGGCAAGTACGTTTACAAAGCCGCCGCTTGGGCCGGCCGGCAAGGCCTCGAAATCGGCGGCGACACGGCTTTCGACACGCTGTACCGCGGCGAGGACTTTACTCAGTCGCTGATCGTCAATAGCGTTGGCAGCGTTGCCGGCGAAGCAGGCGGCAAGCTGCTGGCAGCCGGGTTAGGACGCGGGTTGAACTCGGCCGCCGGTCAAGCGGCACTCGCCATCGAGGTTCCGCGCCGTTTCGCCCGCCTGCAGCGCAAGTTCGGCCGCTGGGGCTTGGCGTATCTGGAGTCGCTGGTCCGCGCCGCCGACTGGGCCGCCAGCGCAGACGCCGAGTCCGAAGACGACCCCGCCGATGCCGAAGACACCAATGGAGGTGCAACGTGAAAAGATCCCACTTTGCTTCAAACCAAAATCGTGCAAGCCTGAAGCCCAAACTGCGCAAACTCGCGATCGAACGTCACCACCTCATATCCGGCGGCGATGGCGAACGCCGCGAGGTAGGCATCCGCCCACAGATGATGCGATCGACTCGCTCGTTGTGTCAGTTGTCGCCAATGCCGCTCGACCTCAACAGGTTCACTCGCGAACACCACAAGCTGATCAGCTCGCAGGCGGTCGTACAGTGTCCAAGCCTCGATCATGGTCTTGGCGTCGTGCGGAAACGCCGAGGAGTTGGTCGCGATTCTCAGAAATCCGTTCTGCGTCAGACGACAAAAAGCGAGCGAGTCATCGAGAACACTCGAAATCCATGCCCGCGCAGCCGGGTGTTGGTCGTGCGTGTCAAACGCCAAGGCGAGCCAAAAATTAATGTCAGGGAGAAACGTCATCCTCATCCAGAAGCTCTTGAATGCGCTGATTGGTTAAGTGAACGCTGCCGGGGTACTTCGACCTTACCAGCGGAAACTCGACGCGATAGCCAGGTACCTTTACCGGTGCTTCCACCGTCGCCGCATCATACATTATGCGCACCATCGCTCCTTCAGGAAGATGTACATCCCCCTGCGGAACAATCACGCCGTGATCGACTTTTCCAAGTAGTTCCATGCAACGATCGTATACCGAGGCGGCTCGCCCGACAAGCATTTTCACTTCCGGGAGGCGGACCATGAGCTACGCGAACCAAGAGCAGCCCAACATTCGTATCCCCGTCGACCTGACCAACACGGGGCAGTTCTTCGCCTGTTGCGGGCTGTTGGAGCTTGCCGACCGGGCTGAAGGCTGGTTTCAAGATTCATGCTTTTGCATCACACATTCCGCTTCATTCAACATCAAATCGATGTTGGCTCCGCTCATTGATTCCACTGTTGCTAATACAATGACACCCGAGCAGCTTTCGCGATTCAATGAACTATCTGCAATGTCGAAGAAGCAGCGTCTTGAAACACCTGGACTGGAGGATGAAAAGAAACTCCTTGAAGCATCGCGTAGGGAATTGCCGATTTTGCTGTGCGGGTCGATCCAATTTCGAATTGACTGGTTCCTTGATGACGACTCAGGCGGTTCACGATTCAAAACCTGGGCTGGGCAACAGTCGGTACTCGGTATTGCCAGCGCGATGCACACAGGTATGCGTTCGGCTGGAGTCGACTCTGAATTAACGCTCTGGAACAATGCGCGCGGCGTCGGCCTACCATTTAACTTTGATTCCGACCTCGGCGGACAAGGCTCCGCCCTCGATATCGGATTCAGTTTCGATCCGCTCAGAGCGCGGCCCCATTGAAGCCGGCCGTAGGTGTGGGCAGGTCGGAAACCGCTCGGCCTGAAACGGCTGCTGGAATTGCAACAATTACCGAACCGATTTCGTTGAACCGTCACCAATTCACGAACGCCCAAAATGCGCCGATCAGCACAGCCACAGCCAGCCAACTTAATAAAAATCCCCGCATCGAAGTTCGCGATAGGGCTGGTACGCGAAGCCCGCCCCACTGGATGAGAATTGGTTTTTTTTGAGGCGTAACGCCTGCGGGGAGCCGGCAAGCTTCGACAAACGGTTCGCCGTCTTGCATGGGCGTGTCGATCAATTCATGGAACCGCTTCAACCGCTCGGCATCCGGCGGAGTCGACAACAGACTTACGACTACGCCCGCCGCCACGGCGGCACCTAGCGTAATCGCGATTTCCCACGGCTCGTAAACTTCGACCGGCACACCCGCTTCTCGCCAGACCAATCCGAGCGCCTCGGCAAGCGGGTTGTCGGCCAGGAAATCGATGACCTGGGTGCGAGTCAGCAAGAACCACGACAAGAACCCGGTGCAGGTACTAGCCCAAGCGCCTGCGGCAGTCGTCTTGCTCCACACCAAACCCATCCAAAACGATACGCCCATCAACGGAGCGATGCGCAGCCAGATTTCCAAACCTTGCACGACATTCGGTAGTCGAAAAGCAACCAACACTCCGCCGGCCACCACACAAATCGCCGCGAATCGTCCAATCCATAAGTAGTGTGTTACCGTTTGGTGTGGTTTCAGGCGTCGATAGATATTCTCGGTGAACAACGCGGACGAAGCGATCATGAATGAATCGCATGAGCTCATGATGGTGGCCAAAGTCGCGGCCACGAACAACCCCAATAGCCCCGGGGCCATCTGCGGCAAAAACTCGCGCGCCAGCAGCCCGTAAAACTGATCGGGCTCGATCGGTGTCACCGCTTCACGACGCGCGGCGTACCAGGCAACTCCGGCCAACGCCGTCAGCCACCATGCGACCGTGCAGAGTCGTTTCAAAAAATTGCCGAGCGTAAAACCCACCCGACCATCCATCTCGGTCTTGCCGGCACCGCAAACGCCCATCACGTGCGGTTGCGCCACGACCCCCACCAAGGCTTGCACCGAGTACATCAGCACGAAAAAAATCCCCACCCGTCCGGGCAGGACCGTCCAGGGTCGCTCCGGATCGAGTACCGTCGAGCGGACGGCCTCGAACCCTCCGGCCGCATCGACCACAAACGGTAGCAACAAAATCGAAAACAATACGGTCAGCGTACCTTGGATGAAGTCCGTAAAAATTATGGCGCTAAGTCCGCCGGCCGCGCCATAGGTCACAAACACCAGCGACAGTAGTCCGATGGCCCACGAGCTGTCGATCATGCCGCCCGTCACCGCGTCGAGTAGCGACGACGAGCCTTTCAGCATGACGCCGATTTTGACCGCCATCCCGACGATCCCGACGATCGCAAAAAGCACGGCGACACTTTCATTGAAACGCAGCGCGAAGACGTCGGCAGTCGTCAGCGCGCGAAATCTGCGCATGACCGGCGCAATGATCCAATAAAATGGTGTGGAAAAAAGCCAGAGCCATTGATACCAAATTCCCGCCGGCCCCTCGCGAAACGTCGCCGCGGCAATGGTGACTGCGTGGTCCGACGCCGTGCCGGTGCCGAACGCGTGCATGATCATCATCGACTTGCCGAACCGGCGCGGCATAAAAAAATCGCTTAATGTGCGGATGCGCCGAGACACCCACAACCCCAGCAGCGGCACTCCCGTCAGATAACCGACGATGATTGCTCCGTCGATGATGTTGAACTGGTCCATCGTTCGCCCGCCAAAAAGAAACAGCATTTGCGAACGACAATTTAAGCGTTGCCGCTCTCCAAAGCCAATGCGATCGACCGGTCGAACCGCAAAATTCAACCTGAATGCTTGGAAAGTGATCGGCGTTTGGGCCTTGCTATGGGGCGAACGAAAAATAACTTCACGATATTTCCAACCCTCACCCCACCCTCTCCCAGAGGGCGAGGATTTTGGGACGAAGTTACCCCTAGACGATCCGGCGAAGCAACGAGCAATGTTCGAGTTCGTTCGCGCGCCGGTGCCCAGGACGACCTTAGGGCTGCTCGCCGATCATTCGCTCATAGTCGGCAAAATTTCGGGCCGGATCGAACTCTTTTTCGGAGGGATGCGCATGGAATAAAATCCCGAACCGCAATTTAAGGGATTTATCGGCCGGCACGGGAATGCGGCTGGCAGTTTCGCCGGTAAACGCATTGCGACCGAAAGGGTTCGCCACCATCAAACCGTAGTCCCGCACATGGTGCCAGGATCTGCCGAAGTTCTTCGAGGACGACATCAGCAGTACTCCGGCGAAACGGCCGTCGAGTGTTCCGCCGTAGTCGCACCAATCGGCCTGCTTGCCCCAGACCCCTTTTTCGTCGCGACGCTGTTGGCTGTCGAGAATTCTTCCGCCTTGCTTGGACTTGACGTTCAACAAAGCGGCCACGCGCACCCCAAGGCCCATCTCTTCCTGATCGCCAAAGTGAATCGCGCCGGCTTTCGGCTCGAATTCCGATTGCCAGTCCAGCAGATAGCCGTCGGGTTTGACGTAGATCGTGTATCGGCAGGTCTCTTGGCAGATGACCTGATCTGTTTTTTGGTCGAGATAATCGTTGACCACGCTGAACGATGCTTGATCTTGCTGCTTTTCCGGCCGGGTTAAAAACTTTCGATGCACGGTCTTGGCCTTGTTTCGCCAATAGTCGTTGCCGCTGAGGTCGCCGAACGACAGCCAAAGGCCGGGGTGCATGGCGGCGTGATCCGTTTCGTCTTCACCCTTGCGAGGCGGGGCGTTACGCGTCACTTGCAAACCGCCAGGCACATGCACGTGCATAAAGTACGGGCGACGCATCTGGTCGTCTTGATAGACGTAAGTAGCGAACGGTTTGCCGTCGATTTTAATGGCCAGCTTGCCATCGGCATCGGCAAAGTCGATTTCCGCGGCCTGGACGGCGAGGTTCATCGCGACCAAAGCCATCACTCCAACTGCTCGACGAATTCCGATCATGGAAAATCCTGATTGATGAAATGTAGGTGCATCTACCCGCCGCACCATAGCGCAACCGAAAATCAAACGAACTAACTGCTGAACATTACCAAATGTTTTCTTAACCTGTCGCGGCGATCCGAGGTTTTCCCCAATGATTGCGATACTCGCGGCGTAGCAACCGGTCGACCTGTTCTTCGCCGACGGCCCGTTCGAGTTTGGGATCGAACTGAAACGACCGCCCTGATCTCACGGCCGCGTTGGCCAGGTGAGCGATCGACGCCGAAAGATGTGCCGTGTGGGCGTCCGCGGTCAATTTCGCCCCATCGGCAATCGCGCGAAAGAAGTTTTGTTGATGATCGCCCACGCTGACCTTGGCTTCGCTCTTGAGCTTGCGATCGACTTGTCGATTGTGCTTGTCGAGCCACTGCACTTTGCCGCGTTTGCTATAAAACAGCCGGCCTTCGGTGCCGTAAAACTCCACGCCACTGTCGACGTTATACGGGTAGTTGGTACTCCAGAGCCGCATTTCGAAGATCAACTGCCGCGGCCGGCTATCGGCGTCTTTCGCCGGATAGCCGAAGACCGCGGTCACCGTATCAGGAAACTGTTGATCATCGGCGAAATAGTATTTGCCCCCGACGGCAGCTACCTGGGTCGGATGTTGTTCGACTCCCAGGCCCCAGCGGGCCAAGTCGATCTCGTGCATTCCATCGTTGCCGACATCGCCGGTCCCAAAATCAAACCACCAGCGCCAGTTATAATGCAACCGATTTTCTTGGTAGGGAACGAATGCGGCCGGGCCAATCCAGGTGTCGTAATCCAAGTCGGCGGGGGCTTGGCTAGGTTGCTTGCGGCCGATGTCGTCGCGCTTTTGTATATTCC
>JAYTAU010000035.1:0-5673 GCA_043737375.1 Planctomycetia bacterium | reverse complement strand
CGCTGGTGACCGAGACGATTCTGTCGCTGAAGATTTCGCCGCTCCAATCGAACGCACAGCTTAAGGCGACTTCGAAGTTGGCTGGAAGTGCCGCGCTGCCTAGCTCGTCAAGTGTGCCGATGTCTTCAGCCGGAAAGCGAGGGGCGTAAGTCATGGCCGATCCGGTGCTGCATATCAAAGACAGCTACTACTTCGAAGTGCCGAAGTTTATCTGGCGCCGCGAATGGAAGAGCCTTGATGATATTCCGCAATCGCTGGCGTTTGTTCGAGAAGATCATCCACACGCCACGATCGATCAAGTCAACAGCGAGTTGTCCGGAAAGGTCATTATTCCGCAGCCGTTCGGCACGCTCGACAATTTGTACGAAATGAAATCCGGCTTCGGGATTTCGAAGTACATGCTCATCGAGCTGGCGGTCGCCGCGATCATGGCGTTTCTATTTATTCGCTTGGCTGCTCGTTATCGCGGCGGCGATGCCCCGCGCGGCCGTGTTTGGAATCTGTTGGAGACGTTTTTGTTGTATTTGCGCGACTCGGTAATTCGCCCGTCGATCGCGCATGATGCGCACCACAATCACGATGCCGATAAGTTTCTGCCTGTACTTTGGACGCTGTTCTTTTTTATTCTCGGCTGTAATCTGATGGGCATGGTTCCGTGGGTTGGTTCGCCAACCGCAGCATTTAGTGTCACTCTGGCGCTTGCGGGAATAACGCTGCTGACAGTCTTGGTATCTGGAACTTTAAAGTTCGGACTGGTGGGGTTTTGGAAAAACCAAGTTCCATCAATGGATTTACCGCTTGCGCTCGCGATCCTGCTAAAACCGCTTATTTTTGTGATCGAGGTCGTAGGGCTTTTTATTCGTCACGCGATTTTGGCAGTTCGACTTCTGGCGAACATGGTCGCTGGTCACTTGGTAATTCTCGGCATTATGAGTTTGATTACCGGCGCTGCAGCGATGTCGGTTGGACAGTGGGGAATCGTAACAGGTATTGCGGTGGTAGGAACGGCATTGTTCAGCTTGTTAGAGCTTTTTGTAGCGTTCTTGCAGGCTTACATTTTCACCTTTTTGTCGGCTTTGTTCATTGGTGCGGCGGTTAATCACCACTAGGAAAGTTAGTGACGCCGTTACCAACTACAGAGTAAACGCCTTTTTTTATTAGGGAGACTCGTCCAGTGATCAAGTCAGCCAAGATCGTTGCGATTGCCATTGTTTTGCTGCTAAGTGTTGCTCCTTCCGCTATGGCTCAACAGGCAGGTCCACCGAGCGGATCTGCCGTTAGTAATGCGCCTGGAGCTTGGAATAACAGCTTTACTGTTGGGCTATCGGGTGCTTTCGGAGTCGGTTTAGTCGCCATTGGCGCTGCGATGGGGATTGGCAAGTTGGCCTCGTCGGCACTAGAGAGTATGGCCCGTCAGCCTGAGGTGGCCGGCAATATACAAACGGCCATGATCATCGCGGCGGCCTTGATCGAAGGTTTTACGTTCTACGCACTCTGGATTTGCTCGACGCAAAATCCTTGGGCGCAACTCATCGCGCAGTAATGCACTGGGCGACAGATTTTTGCGTTCAGATAAATCAGGCTTTTAAGGGTTCACCATGCGATTGATACGGAAATTGGCCTGGCTGCTTGCATTGGGAACAATCCTGTCGAGTGCGCAACTCTCAATGGGTGCTGTCGATCCGTCGGGCGACGGTGTTTCTCATTCCAAGAGCGGCGAAGGTGAGTCGCATGGACACGCCGGTGGACACGGTCATATTGGAAATCCGACGGGCAAAGACGCCACCAACTTGGCGGAAGTTCGTAAGGATTTGGCTATTTTTTCATTTATCGTGTTCTTGCTGTTGTTGGCAATCCTTGGCAAGTTCGCTTGGAAGCCGGTGACCGAGGCGCTCGAGCGACGCGAACATGGAATTGCCGAGAACATTGCCGCCGCCCAACGTGCCGGCGACGATGCTAGAAACATGTTGGCCGAGTACGAAACGAAGCTCCGCGGTGCGGCGGATGAAGTCCGCGGCATCATGGAAGAGGCCCGCCGAGATGCCGAGACGACCAAGCAAGAGATAATTGCCGAAGCCAAATCGGCCGCGCAGCAAGAGCATGACCGTATGTTGCGCGATGTGAACATGGCCAAAAATCAGGCGCTCAAGGAGCTTTCGGAGCAGGGTGCCAACTTGGCCGTCGATTTGGCGGGGCGAATCGTGCGGGCGCAGTTAAACAAGGCCGACCATGCTCGTTTGGTCTCCGAGGCATTAACTCGTGTGACCGCAGGTAGTCCGCAAGCGAATTGAGTAGGCCGGAATTTATTCCGGCTTTTGAGCAACGAATGATCCACAAAACTTAATATATTCCGTTTTGCGAATAAAGAAAAAGGAAGACGGAATAAATTCCGTCCTACGAAGTGGTTACACCTAACATCAACGAACCGAACGAGCAAGCCGTGCTCGATGTCGCCGCCGAGCGCGTCGGCACGATCTACGCCAAGGCGATGTTCGGCGCGACCGAAGCGGCCGGCCAGACCGACGCCGTGGTCGCCGAGTTTGATTCGTTCTTGAACGATGTGTTGGGCAAGCTGCCGAAGTTCGAAACGATTTTGAACTCGGCCCTGGTCGGCGGCGACGAAAAAATTGCGTTGCTGGACAAGGCAATCGGCAAACAAGCCTCGCCGTTGTTGATGAATTTTTTGCGGGTCGTGGCGCAACACAATCGCTTGGATGTGCTGCGATCGGTTCGTCAAGAAATGCAAGAACTTATCGATCAAAAGTACAAGCGTGTTCGCGTGCTGGTGACCAGTGCCGTGCCGCTCGAAGTCGATCAGCAGATTCAATTGACCACATCGGTGCGCGAGCAAATGAGTCTCGAGCCGGTGTTGGAACTTAAAGTTGACCCCGAAATTATCGGCGGCATCATCGTCCGAATTGGCGACACGGTGCACGACGCCTCGATTGCCACGCAATTGAACAAAGTACGCGAACAGATGATCCATAGGAGCGTCCATGAAATTCAAAGCCGACGAGATCGCTTCAGTACTGCAGAAGGAAATTGAACACTACGAGTCGCAGACCGACGTCCGCGAGGTCGGGCGCGTACTCGAAGTCGGCGATGGAATTGCGCGCGTCTACGGACTGTCGGGCGTAATGTCCGGCGAGATGGTCGAGTTCCCCAACGGCACGACCGGGCTGGCGTTCAATCTCGAAGAGAATTCGGTCGGCGTGATCATTCTTGGCGATTACCTTTCGATCAAGGAAGGTGACGAAGTCAAAAGCACCGGCCGACTGCTCAGCGTGCCGGTCGGCGATGCGGTGATCGGTCGCGTACTCGACCCGTTGGGCAATCCGCTCGACGGCAAAGGCCCCGTGGTCACTGCCGAGCGTCGGCCGGTCGAAAGCAATGCGCCCGGCATCGCCGAGCGGCAACCGGTACGCGAGCCGTTGCAGACCGGCATCAAGGCGATCGATGCCATGACCCCGATCGGCCGCGGCCAGCGCGAATTGATTATCGGCGACCGCAAGACCGGCAAAACGGCGATCGGTATCGATGCGATTCTCAATCAAAAAAACTCAGGCGTGAAATGCTTTTACGTCGCGGTCGGTCAAAAGGAATCGACCGTTGCCACGGTCATCGAAGCGTTGCGTAAGCACGGCGCGATGGACTACACCACGGTCATCGTCGCCGGAGCAAGCGACCCGGCCCCGTTGCAATATGTCGCTCCCTATGCCGGCACCGCGATGGCCGAGTACTTTATGTATAACGGCGGCCACGCGTTGATTGTGTACGACGATTTGTCGAAGCAAGCCGTCGCGTATCGTCAGCTTTCGCTATTGATGCGTCGCCCACCCGGTCGCGAGGCGTTTCCCGGAGACGTGTTTTACGCGCATAGCCGGTTGCTGGAACGTTCGGCCAAGCTGAGCAAAGAACTCGGCGGCGGTTCGCTGACTTCGCTGCCGATCATTGAAACGTTGGAAGGCGAAGTGTCGGCCTATATTCCAACCAACGTAATCTCGATTACCGATGGGCAGATTTACGTTCAGCCCGACTTGTTTTTTGCCGGCCAACGCCCGGCTATGAACATCGGTATTTCGGTATCGCGAGTCGGTGGTGCGGCTCAGATCAAGGCGATGAAGAAGAAAGAGGTCGCCGGCGGTTTGCGATTGGCCCTGGCCGCATTCCGCGAACTGGAAGCGTTCGCGCAATTGGGTACCGACCTGGACCCGGTGACGCAATCGCGATTGGACCGCGGCTATCGGATGGTCGAGTTGCTCAAGCAGGGGCAGTTTGCGCCGATGGACGTGATCGACCAAGTCATGGTGATTTACGCCGCGAACCAAGGGCACTTGGACAGCGTTCCTCGTCCCGATGTGCCGGTGTGGGAAAAGCAATTCTTGACGTTCATGCGGGATCAAAAGCCCGAGATTCGCAACAAGATCGCCGAGAGCAAAGACCTGGACGACACGACCATGCAGTCGCTCAACGGCGCGCTGGGCGATTTCAAGCGACAGTACGAAGGCAAGAAGGACGAGAAGAAACGCGAGACGGTTCGCGTGTAAGAAGCCCGTCAACAATCAAACTGTTAGCCCCGGTCTCCAGACCGGGCGAACCGCGAGTCAAACGTCGAACAAATTCATCTCGGCGTGTACGCCGGGGCTAACCGATATTTATTGAAGCATCAATTCCCGGCGTGGACGCCGGGGCTAGCACTCGTTTAACTCAATCCGTCTGCAATGGCCAAAGCCCGCGCCCTCGACAAACGACGCAAGTCGATCAAGAACATCCGCAAAATCACGCGGACGATGGAATTGATTGCCACGGCGCGCTTCAAGAAGGCGATGGACCGCGCTCATGCTGCCACGGCCTATACCAAGCGCATCACCAAGCTGGTTTCCGACCTGGCAGAAGCCGGTCTGAAGGTCTCGCATCCGCTGCTCGAGGCCCGCGACAAGACCGACCATGCGGTGCTGCTGGTGCTGACCGCGAATCGCGGACTTTGCGGCGGTTACAACGGTAACGTATTTCGCCAAGGACTGGCGCGATTGAACGAAATGAAAGCCACGATCCCCGATGTCAAGCTGGAAGTCTCGGGCAAGCGCGGCATTTCGGCCTTTCGGTTTCGGGCGATCGAACCGGGCGAACGCTTTACGCACTTTGACGACAAGCCGAGCTTTGTTGAAGTCGAGTTGTTGGCGAATCGCTTTCTAGAAGCGTATGCCACTGGCAAGCTCGATCGGCTCGACGTGGCCTACATGCGATTCGACAGTATCGCCAGACAAGTGCCGGTCGTTGAGACATTGTTGCCGCTGGCGGCGTTGGCCGGCACGGAGGCCGACGCAAAAGCAGGTGCTGACAAAAGCGATAGTACTCCCGCGGCCGGCGAATCGCAGTACGAATTTTTGCCCTCGGCCGAAAGTATCCTCGAAGAAGTCGTGCCGACCAGTTTCAAAGTAAAACTATTCAAGTGCTTTTTGGATGCAGCGGTCAGCGAGCAAGTGGCGCGCATGGTGGCCATGAAAGCCGCCACCGAGAATGCCGGCGGTCTGATCAAAGAATTGAGCAGCCAATACAACCGTGCCCGACAGAGCCAAATCACCGGCGAGATTATGGAAGTTCTCGGCGGTGTGGAAGCGTTGAAAGGCAAGTGACAAGTGCGAAATGCGGAGTGGGAAGTGCGGAGTGGAA
>JAYTAU010000034.1:0-5685 GCA_043737375.1 Planctomycetia bacterium | reverse complement strand
TCGGCGAACGCTACTTACATACCAATGCCTATGACAATACGCTGCTATCGCACAATGATCAGGGCTGGGACACAGGGTACGATTGGGATGTAAACCGTTGGACCAAGCATGCCCCAGAGTTCGATTTAAACCTTCTGACGGGTGACAATTCTTTTGCAGAAGCATTCGGCAGCGTCCATCAAGGCGCTTTTCATATGGGCTTGGCCGACGGCTCCGTGAAAAGCGTCGACTATCTGATCAGCCTACCTGTTCACAAGGCTTTTGGCTCGCGAGACGGCAAAGAACTGGTTGATGCGAGCGAATGGATTATCGAGTAATTTGCAACCATTGCGCGGCAAAACGACCGAGGATTGAGCGTTGAAGATTGCTTGAACATTGCTACGAGGGGTGTTAGGGCACTGACGTATCCCGCTCGCCGACCCTCCACCCCCACGCTCCACCCTCCCTCCTTTTTTCCCGCTCTTAACAGTTTCCTAACAGCCTTCTGTTAAGCTGTCTTGGAGAGTATTTCGGGCAAGCCGGTCGGGATCTACCGAATCGTTGCTAAATGGGTCCATACTCGACTGTTATTTTCCACCCGGTGCTCGCATGATGTTAACTTCACTTCGAATACCTCTAGGTGATCCCTTGATCGGAACCATGCTGAAGAGTCGCGTAATGGGTCGAGAACGTATTCTGGTGGTCGATGACGAAGAAGACCTGTTGGAATTGGTCAACTATAACTTGACCCGCGAGGGGTATCGCGTCGAAACCGTGGCCACCGGCGAAGCGGCCCTGGCTGCAGCGCGCAAGACGTTGCCCGATCTGATTGTGCTGGACCTGCTGTTGCCCAGTATCGATGGGCTGGAAATCTGCCGGTTGTTGAAAAACGACCCCAAAACCAAGCATATTCCTGTTATCATGTTGACTGCCAAGAGTGAAGAGTCGGACATGGTGACCGGCTTGGAGCTGGGTGCCGACGACTACATGACCAAGCCGTTCAGCCCGCGCGTGCTGTTGGCCCGTATCAAAGCGATCTTGCGCCGCAAGTCGAAAGAAGGGGTTGACGACGAATCGGCGATCCGGGTGCATGAACTGGTAATTCACCCTGGTCGGCACGAAGTGCTGATCGACGGAGCCCCGATCGACCTGACATTTACCGAATTTCGGCTGCTGCACTTTTTGGCGCGCAAGCCGGGTTGGGCCTTTACTCGCTCGCAGATCGTCGACGCGGTGAAGGGTGAAGACTATCCTGTCACCGAGCGCAGTGTGGATGTGCAGGTGGCCGGGTTGCGAAAAAAGCTGGGTGACTTGGGTGCTTATATCGAAACGGTTCGCGGTGTCGGGTATCGATTCAAGGAGTAAACATGCACGAACGGCGGCTGGTTTGGCGGCTGTTCGTCTCGTACGTGCTGCTGGCGAGTTTGGCCCTGTTGGCCCTGGGCTGGTATGCATCGAAGACTCTAGATTCGGCATTAACCAACGCGCTGGTCGATCGTTTGGAAATGACCGCTCGTGCTGGAGCCGAGCAGGTCGAGCCGGCAATGTCTTCGACCTCCGGCGTTCCTACCCACGCCGACGACGAGTCGAGCGGGCCGGTCGCAACATCCACCGCTCAACAAATTTCCACCCGGCTGGCCAATCTTTCGCACAGCCGGCTCACGGTGGTGCTTCCCTCGGGTAAGGTTCTGGCCGACACGAGTGAACCGCCCGAACGGATGGAAAACCATGCTGATCGGCCGGAACTGATCGCCGCGTTGCGCGGCGACTCTTCGCGAGATAACCGCTTCAGCGCAACGGTCGGCGAGCGCATGCTGTATGTCGCGGTGCCCATTCGTCGGGGCGAAGCGATTATCGGTGCCGTGCGGGCTGCCGTGCCGACCAGCGTAAGCAATCAACAGCTTCGACACTATCAGCTTCAACTGCTCGGGGGACTGGGGGTCATCGGCGCGGTGATCGCGGCAATCGGTTATTTTTTTGCCCGGCGACAAAGCGGCCCGATCGAAGCAGTGAGTCTGGCCGCACAACGCTTCGCCGGGGGAGATCTGCTTCAGCGGCTCCCCGGCCATGAGGTGCGCGAACTGGCCCGGTTATCCGAATCGCTCAACCAAATGGCTACCCAGCTCGAAGAACGCAGCCACACCATCGGCCGCAAGGGGCACGAGCAAGAAGCGGTGCTGGCCAGCATGGTCGAGGGTGTGTTGGCCGTCGATTCCGACGAACGCATCATCAGCATCAATCGCGCGGCGGCGCAATTGGTCGGCGCGACGGCCGCCGAAGTCTTCGGTCGCAGTTTGCAAGAAGTGATTCGCAACGCCGACTTGCGCCGCTTCGCGACCCGCGCGCTCGAAAGCGAAGACTCGATCGAAGACGACATGACGCTGCGCGGCGAGAACGAACGCGTGCTACAAGTCCGCGGCACCGCACTGCGCGATACGCGCGGGCGGAGCATCGGCGCGGTGATCGTGTTGAATGATGTGACGCATTATCGGCACTTGGAAAACGTGCGCCGCGACTTCGTGGCCAATGTGTCGCACGAGTTGAAAACTCCGATCGCCTCGATCAAAGGGTTTGTCGAAACGCTGCTCGACGGCGCGGTGCATCACCCGCAAGATTCGGAGCGGTTCTTGAAAATCGTCGCTAAGCAGGCCGACCGTTTGAACTCGATCATCGAAGACTTGCTCAGCCTGTCGAAGATCGAGCAAAGCGAAGAAGACGCCAGTCTGCCGGTCGAGCCGGGCAGTATCAAGGACTTGCTCGATGCCGCGGTTTACGATTGCCAAACCAAGGCGGCCGATCGCAATATCACGGTCAATATCTCCTGCGAAGACACGGTCATGGGGAACATCAACGAACGACTGTTGGAACAGGCGATCGTCAATCTGCTGGACAACGCCATCAAATACAGCGAGCCGGGCAGCGAGGTTTTGATCAGCGGGCGAACGAACACTCACGAAGTCACCATCGCCGTCAGCGATCACGGTTGCGGAATCGAGAAAGACCATCTGCCGCGGTTGTTCGAGCGATTCTATCGCGTCGATAAGGCCCGTAGCCGCAAGCTGGGCGGCACAGGGCTGGGGCTGTCGATCGTCAAGCACATCGTGCAAGCGCATCGCGGCCGGGTGTCGGTGATCAGCACGCCGGGCAAGGGCAGCACGTTCACGGTGCATCTACCGGCAATACGATAGTGCGGAGTGCGGAGTTGGCAGTGCGGAGTAAACAGCGGGGCCGATTCGCACTTCATAGAATTTCGAACTCCGCACTTCCCACTCCGAACTCCGAACTCCGAACTCCGAACTCCGTACTCTCACTCAGTCATTGATCTTGTACGCAGTCACCTTGTTCTCTCCCATGCGCGGTACGATCAGCAGACCTGCCGCGTCGATGATGCCCAAATCGGCCGAGCCTTTGAACCCTTCGAGAAACATGGTCGCTTCGCCTTCGCTACTGACGCGATAAACCCGGCCGGCCACCCAATCCGAAACGAAGTAGCCGCCGTTGCCATCGAGTTCCAAGCCGTCGAGATTGCCGAGCGGCTTGCGGGTCAGATGTTCGATTTTCTTGGTAGCCAGGTCGATCGAGTACAAATGCCCGCCGCTTTTTTCACTGGGTGTTTTCGCGTCGAGGCTGCCCCAGCCCGCCACGATGAGATGTTCTTCGTGAACCAATAACCCGTTGGGGTGCCCGAGCATTTCGCCCTCGGCAACAATCGAGGCTTTACCATCGGCGATTTTGTAGATCACGTTGTCGAACATGTCCGAGACGTAGACCACGCCGTCGTTGTCGATGGCCACATCGTTCAGAAATTTGCTCCCTTTGACTTCGACGGTTTGCTTGATCGCAGCGGTCTTGATGTCGATTGCGATCACGCGATCGATGTCGCTGAACCACAGCATGCCCTTGTGACTGCGCAGCCCCTTGGGCGCGTTAAGATCCTTGATCCAGTTTGCGGAGAGCACCTTGCCCTTCGCGTCGGCCTTGGTAATCCAACCACGGCCGTCTTTCTCGCTCGGAGAACCGGCCACGTTGGAGATGAACAGCAACTTCGATTCACTGTCGTAGTAGGCACTCTCGGGCTCGGCCAAACCTTCGGCAATTGTCCAGACTCCGGTCGGCGGCGTTTTGACATCGGCCTTGGCAGGCGTAGCATTCGCAGGGTTAGCTGTTTCGTCGGCCAGCGACGCGACTGTCACGAGAGATACGGCGATCAACAAAACGACGGCGACCGGCAATGCGATCAGCGTAACGAGCGACTTCATCGTACGGCCTTGGGGGAAAAACGAATTTCAAACAGCGGCAAATGTAAGCATCACGGTAATTGACCGAGCGAAGTAAGTCGAGCGGCGAGACAAGCGAGGGTCAAGCAAAGCCGCAACCGCGGTTCGAGTGCCCGAGCAGTCCGTCAGTCGTTCCCTCCCCACATCCCACATCCTTCACTCCTCCGCTCCTCGCTCCCTCATTTCACCGGCTCCGAATCAAACATTTGGCAATAACTTTCATATCTTCTGGCATCCAAGTGACCGTCGGCCACGGCATCTTTCACCGCACAGTGAGCCTCGTGCGTGTGCGTACAATTGGGAAACCGGCACTGGCTGACGTACGGCCGGAGATCGCGAAAATGCGCGGCAACTTCGGTCGGAATAATGTCCCACAATTGAAACTGCCGAATGCCAGGCGTATCGACGACGTAACCTCCCATCTCAAGGCGGATCAGCCGCGCGGTCGTGGTGGTATGTTTCCCTTTTTGCGACTCTTCGCTGACCGAGCCGACCCGCAGGTTCAAGCCGGTTTCGATCGCATTGAGCAGCGACGACTTGCCGACGCCGCTTTGCCCGACGATCACCGTCGAGCGATTGACAAGTGCCCGCCGCAATTGCGACATACCTTGCCCCGTGATCGCCGAGACCAACAGCACGCGGTAGCCCATGCGGCCGTAGACGCCGACCAGCGGTTGCAATTCGGCAGCGTCGACCAAGTCGATTTTATTGATACAGATGATCGGCCGCAGCCGATTTTGTTCGGCCGTCAGAATGAACCGATCGATCAAGTTCGGCTTGAGATACGGCTCGGCGGCGCTCGACACGACGATCATCTGATCGACGTTGGCCACCATGATATGCTGTCGCCCGCGACTGCTGCGGCTGAGGATTCCGCGCCGCGGTTCGATGCGTTCGATGATCCCTTCGTTGCCCGGAGCGGGGCGGAAATAAACCCAGTCGCCGGCGGCCACGACATGCCGTTGATCGGTGGCCAACGTTTTGAGAATTCGCCGCGTGGCGCATTGATGGTGCGAGCCGTCCTCGGCCTCGACCAGGCTGGCCAAGCCGAACACGCTGAGCACACGCCCGCGCCGGCAGACCGACAGATCGACTTCCAACTGTAAGGTGAAGCCGGCCGCACTGTCGTCGGCCACTTCTTCGCCCATCACGGTGCGCTTGCGGGAGAGCTCGCCTTTGCCGCTGATTCGTTCGCCGCGGGCCTCGTCCGCGCCGGCTTCGTCGGCACCGCCGCTCGTCGAACGATCGAACTGCCGGGTCAGATCCGTCTGCCGCGCGCGGCCGGTGCGGTTTTTGCGGAACTCGGCGCGAAATTTCTTTTTCTTGGCCATGCGGCCATTGTAAGCCGGGGCGGTGACAAGAACACAGTGGCACGACGAGAGCGTTAAAACGTGCCGGCCGCGACGATGGGCGCCACTCAAAGAGTTCC
>JAYTAU010000033.1:0-2246 GCA_043737375.1 Planctomycetia bacterium | reverse complement strand
AAGACCTTGGTCGGTTGCACCGACGCTTGCTGTCGCGATTGGTAAATTAACTGCCAGGCAGCACTCAGGGACAAACCTTTGACTCGCATCATGCCGGATTTCCTACCTCGAAGTTCGCTGCCAGGCACCGCGCTGCTGTCCGGAGCTGTTGGAAGGCATCGCCGAGATTTGCCGACAAGGTTTTGGCGAGGTGGAGGTGCATCTGCACCATGACAACGACAATCCCGCAAATCTTAAATACGTGTTGGAACAGTTTCTCGACCGGCTCGACAATCATGGGCTCGCACAACTCGACAGCACCGGCCGTAAAAGCTACGCATTTATTCACGGCAATTGGGCATTGAATAATTCGCGCGCTGATCGTCGTTGGTGCGGTGTCGACGACGAAACTTCAATACTCCTTGCCACCGGCTGTTATGCCGACTTGACCATGCCATCGGCCCCGGCTGGCTGTCAAACTCGGACGATCAATTCGATTTACTATGCAACGGCCGACGCTGAATGTTCCAAAGCACACGACACCGGAATTGCCGCCAGGGTTGGAATAACCGCATCGCCCAACGGTCTGCTGATGATTCAAGGGCCTTTGATCGCCGATTGGAAGCAGCGTAAGCGATTTGTATTGCCCGGGCTTGAAAATGGCGATCTGCACGGCAACCGTCCGCCAACGATCGGCCGTCTGCAACTGTGGTTAAAGGCCGGCGTGACCGTGGCTGGACGACCCGATTGGATTTTCATCAAGCTCCACACGCATGGCGCGCCGGAACGAAACGCCGATATGCTGCTTGGCGCAAAGATGCAGCAATTTCACCGTGATCTGCAAGCTTACGCGGCGCAAAACCAGGGGCTGCGGTACTATTACGTCACCGCGCGTCAGATGGCCGACTTGGTTCACCAGGCCGAGGCCGGCGCGACCGAACCGATGTTCGAACCTTCGACATCGACTTTCAACCGGCCATAGCCGGGCAGCCTCCGCTTGAGCATGGCAAGCGTTACTTTCGGTTAAGGTGCCAATAATATCAAGTCGGCGAATACCGGCCGATGATCTGGGCCGATCATCGGGCCAACCCAACACGCGGCCACAGACCAATGACTGCTCAACAAAATATGATCGATCCGAACGCCGGTATTTTGTGTGAAGTGCGTGCTGCCGAAACCGAATCCGGCTTCGCTAAAAGCATTGATATAGCCTGAGAACTCGCGGCGATAGATGCGGCTCTCGATCGGAGTGTTGAAGTCTCCCAAGATAAGCATCGGACCAGCCACCTGTTCAGCGCGACTTTGAACAAGTCGCGCCTGATCGGATCGCAAGTCACTGTTGATGCTAAGCAACGGGCCGGCTTGCCAGCGCTTCTGGATAACTTCAGTCAAGCCATTTCGCGGCGACGCCAAGTGAACGTTGAGGATCTCGATCTCGCCTTGGTCGGTTTTGACGCGAAACAGGGCAGCTGTGCCGTTTGGCCCGTTGAGTTCCGCGGTCATCAACGGATCGACGGCAATGATCGGATTTCGGCTCGCCAGACAGACTTCGCCTGCAACTCGAATGTGATAGGCCTGCTTGACTAGCACGTCAAACGTCAATGTTGTTAGCCCCTGCAGAGCGATCAGGTCGGGTTGATTCTCGATCAATAAAGCTTCGAACCGGTTTGCATCGAGTTTGTGAAAGTCGCAATTACACGTCAAGACACGCAACGTGGGCTGTTCGGAAGTTGCACCCGGCGCAGGGATATTGAAGCCTAGAAACGGCGCGGCAACGCCTGCCATGACCACAATCACAGCCAGCAGCTTCGGACGGAACAATATCAAAAGAGCCAGCGGAACCAGCGGAAGCAAGAATAACCAGCGCGGCGAGAACAATAATACCGTGGCGAGCCACCATGCATCGCCGGCGGTATTCAAGACAACTGCCACGACGGACAATGCGATTAGATAGGTATATCCGCCGGCAATCAGAAGTATGCCACACCCTGACATAAACAGGGTGGCAAGACTGCGTTGCGATTGAGCGACCGATTCAATGGAAGTTGGCTCGGCGACCACGGGCGAAACGTTGTCCATAACGAGATTCGCAACTCAAACTCGGCTAGGGCAAGCGGCTCATTTGCCAAGGACACGTCATCGCGAAAAAAAATTCCGCGGCGATTTAATCGCAAGATTACGATTTAGACCTTTCACTCAAACAACGCACCATCTAAATTGACGTTCACGATATTAGAAAAACTAATACTAAACTGATCGCGAGCAAG
>JAYTAU010000032.1:0-5704 GCA_043737375.1 Planctomycetia bacterium | reverse complement strand
GCCATGAACTTAATCCGCGACTATCTGAGCGAGTTGCATACCAGCACCGTGGCAGGCTGGAATCGCTTTTGGTTTACGGCCATCGACCCTGCCACGCTTGGCCTCATTCGTATTTTGGCCGGCGCGATGCTGTTCTATTCGCACCTGGTTTGGTCGTTCGAGCTCGATGCATTCTTTGGGCCCGCTGGTTGGCTATCGCCCCGCGCGCTGGCCGCCTGGGGGCAAAACCCGTACGGCTGGAGTTACTTTTTTTGGATCCGCTCGCCGGGTGTGTTGTGGGCTGCGCACATTGCCGCGCTGGTCGTGTTTGCCATGCTGGCGCTGGGGCTGTTCAGTCGTACGATGTCGGTGCTGGCGTTTCTGATCACGTTGTCGTACATCCACCGCGCGCCCTTGGCACTGTTCGGACTCGACATCGTCAACGAGACCTTGGCGATGTACTTGATGGTCGGACCGTGCGGCGCGGCGTATTCGTTGGATAACTGGTTGAAGCAGCGCCGGGGTAGGGAAGGGGAGTCCGCGATTTCCGTAGGGAACCCCCTCCGTGGCATTCCGCCGCTGTCTGTCTCCGCGAACATTGCCATCCGGCTGATACAGGTCCACATGTGCATTATCTATTTGTTCTCGGCCCTTGGGAAACTGATGGGCGAGACCTGGTGGAATGGACTGGCGATGTGGAACACGATCGGCAACCTCGAATACCAAACGATCGATGTCACGTTTTTGGTAGAATGGCGGGTATTTCTCAGTCTGCTAGGACATGTGACCGTGGCCTGGGAACTGTCTTACATCGTGCTGATTTGGCCGCGACTGACCCGGCCGATCGTGCTGGCGATTGCCGTGCCGCTGCACCTGGGCATCGCCTGTTTTTTGGGCATGGTGACGTTTGGGCTGGCGATGTTGATCGGTAACTTGGCATTCGTTTCGCCGGCGCTGGTGCGTCAAACTATGGATGTGATTTGTAGGAGGCGTCGCTGACGCCGATGATTTGTGGGAATTGGCAGTACGCCACGGATCGGCGACAGCGTCGCCTCCTACAATGAAATCTGCGAACCCCAGTTCGCGTTGAATTGTCTGGCTCTCGGTTTATACTTACTGTTTGCGCCAAGCAGGATGCGGGACGGAATGAATTCCGTCCCACCAATCATTTTTCGAGGAGTTCACTAGTGTTTGAGTCGCTTGCCGTCGTCGGTGCCACGGGTGCCGTGGGAAAAATCATTCTCGAACAGCTCGAAGCGCGCAACTTGCCGCTCGCGCGCTACAAGTTCCTCTCGTCGGGTCGCTCGGCCGGTAAGACGATCATGTTCCGCGGCGAAGCGCACACGGTCGAAGAAATGACGCCCGACTCGTTCACCGGCGTCGATATTGCCATCGGCAGTACGCCCGATGAAGTCGCCCGCGACTTTGCCCCCTGGGCCGTCGAGCGCGGCTGCGTGGTCGTCGACGAGAGCGGCTACTTTCGCATGGACCCCGACGTGCCGCTGGTGATTCCCGAGGTCAATCCGCACGCGCTGAAAAATCATAAGGGCATTATCTCCAGTCCGAATTGCTCGACCACGCAAATGGTCGTGGCGATGAAGCCGATCCACGATGTCAGCCGCATCAAGCGCGTGATTGTCAGCACGTATCAGGCGACCAGCGGAGCCGGGCTGGCTGGCTGCCGCGACCTGGAGCAGGGGACTCGCGCCCAACTTTCCGGCGACCAATATGAGAACGAAACATTCAGCCACTCGATCGCATTCAATCTGATACCGCAGATCGGCTCGCTCAAGCACGCCGGCTACACGTCGGAAGAAATGAAGATGGTCTACGAGACTCGCAAGATCATGGGCGATGACTCGATTCAGGTTTGTCCGACTTGCGTGCGCGTTCCAGTCGCCAATTGCCATAGCGAGAGCATATTGCTTGAAACCGAACGCAAGATCACCGCCGACGAAGCGCGCGAGATCTTTCGCCGCGCGCCGGGAATCGTGGTCGTCGATGATTTGGCGAATAAACAGTATCCGATGCCCAGCACATGCGACGGCCGCGAC
Organism: Planctomycetia bacterium; assembly: GCA_043737375.1. Taxonomy (GTDB): domain Bacteria; phylum Planctomycetota; class Planctomycetia; order Pirellulales; family JALHPA01; genus JAWXCH01. The sequence continues at coordinate 3,671 of JAYTAU010000032.1, read as the reverse complement.
GAAGTGTTCATCGGTCGCATTCGCGAAGATATTTCGAGCCCCAACGGCATCGCGTTTTGGTGCGTCAGCGATAACCTGCGCAAGGGTGCGGCGACCAACGCGGTGCAGATCGCCGAGCTATTGATCAAGCAAGGCAAGCGTCAGGCTGTAGGGGCGGGAGTGTAATTGCAGGGTGAGTAGTCGCAAGAACATCACCCCTCTCCCTCCGGAAGAGGCGGCGAGGAACGAGCGGGGAGGGTTTGAACGTGAGTTAAGTGCTGTGGCATTATTTCGGGTGCCATGCCCACGGCTTTGCGTGGGCATGAAAAACGGTACGGTCTTATCCACGTTTGACGAGTATTCGAACTGAGATGTCTAGCTGCGCTCGGCACTGGCGGAGCCAGTGGCACACAGAACGCGGTGTATCGTCGTCTTAATGCGCACGCTCAAACTCACCATCGCCTACGACGGCACCGATTTCAACGGTTGGCAATCACAACCCCAGGGCCGCACGGTGCAACAAGAGTTCGAGGTCGCTCTGTCCCGCGTGACCGGCGAAGCGATTCGCGTCGTCGGCAGCGGGCGGACCGACGCCGGCGTACACGCCCTGGGCCAAGTCGTCAGCTTCGAGACCGCATCGCTGCACGATAACAACACGTTCAAGCGCGCGCTCAACGCCGAACTGCCCGACGACATTGTGGTGTTGTCGGTCGAAGATGCGCCGCCGGGGTTTCATGCCATTCGCGCAGCGACTCACAAACGCTATCGCTACGCGATTCATTTCGGCCGCACGCGCGACGTGTTTCAGTTGCGATACGCCTGGCAGGTACCGTATCAGCTCGACATCGAACGGATGAGTCGGGCAGGGGGGCTACTGCTGGGCAAACACGACTTCAGTAGCTTCGAAGGGAGCAAGTCTGTCACCCTAAGCAGCGTGCGGACAATTTACGCGATCGATACTACGCGGCCCTCGCTCGATCGACCATGCGACATTCATATCGAAGTCGAGGCCGACGGCTTTTTATATAACATGGTCCGCGCGATTGTGGGCACGCTGGTCGCCGTCGGTCGCGGCAAACAGAACGAAGCTTGGGTCCGCCATGTGCTTGAAGCGCGCGATCGCTCGGCCGCCGGCATTACCGCACCCGCCGCAGGGCTGTACTTGCTGTGGGTCAAGTACGACGAGCGGTGAGCATAGGTCAGAGTCTGACATATACGTTTCTCCTGACCAGAGTCGAATTGTCCTCTAGCCGGGATCTGCTGCTAGTGTGCCATGCCCACTGCCCTAAGTGGGCATGAATATGCGGGTCGTGATTTAAGTCGCAGGCTGACTTATTATCACGGTTCACATGCCCACGCAAAGCCGTGGGCATGGCACCCGACGTGCTACATCGCGATTGTCCCAATCCGGTCTCTGGATTAAGCTATCGGTTTGGCGCGCGGCCGAACGGCCCGCAGTATCCGCATCAACCCCCCGGTGTATTCACCGGGGGCTAAAGCTACATTTAGCCTGCCGTGAATACACGGCAGGGCGCGCGTAGCCGACAACATTATATCGCAAATCGAACTCACCCCAACACTCAACGCGCTTGTGGTCAAGGAACAAGATTATCTCGGATCATACCGGCTGTTGAAGCTGGTCGGCACCGGCCGCAAATGCCAGGTCTGGGACACCATGCACGATGCCAAAGCCGAGCGTCGCGCCTGCAAAATTGTGTTGCCGCAGTATCAAACTGAAAAAGAGCAACTGGCCATCATGCGGCAAGAGCACACGGTCGCCAAGGACTTCAAGCATGCGAACGTCATCCACATTTTCGAGTTCAATGTGGACAAGCAGGTGCCGTTTATTGCCATGGAGTATTTCGACTCGATCAACCTCAAGCAACTGTTGCAGCAAACCGGCGAACCGCTACAGACCAGGCTGCCGAAAATCATTCAGCAAGCCGCTGCCGGGTTGGGCTACGTTCACGAGCACGATTGGATTCATCGCGACATCAAGCCCGACAACTTTCTGATTGGGCCCGACGATGCCGTCAAGCTGATCGACTTCGGTTTGGCCGAGCGCAAGCGCGGCGCCATCAGTCGTTTGTTCGGCGGCAAGTCGAAGATCCAAGGCACTCGTAGTTACATGTCTCCCGAGCAGGTACGCGGTCAGCCGCTGGATCAACGCGCCGATATTTACAGTTTCGGCTGCATGGTGTTCGAGCTGTTGGGGGGCCGACCGCCGTTTACCGGCGCCAATACCAACGAGCTGTTGAACAAACATTTGCGCACTCCGCCGCCGTCGCTCGAAGCGATGAACAAGAACGTTAGCACTCCGTTTGCCAATTTGATCAAGAAGACATTGGCCAAAGACAAGGACGACCGCCCGCAGTCGATGGCCGAGTTTCAAGTCGAGATGAATGCCGCCAAGGTTTTCAAGACGCAACCGGCCGAACGGAAATAGTTTTGAAGTCGCAGCAAAGTTCAAATGCCTCGCGCAAAGACGCAGAGGCGCAAAGGAAGACGTAAATTTGCAAATTTCGCTTTTTCGCACGTTCGATTTTTCGAGATACACATGACTGTTGATCCGCTCACCGAATTAATCACGAAGCCGCGAAAGAGCGAGATCGCGAAAGTAGAATTAAACCTCCTAACTTCCATTCGCGTTCATTCGTATCCATTCGCGGCCGATCATTTTCGTTCTTTGCGTCTTCGCGCTTTTACGCGAGGCTAAAGAATTGCAATAAACATATGGATTAACAAATCATGGCCAACACTCTTCATCGCCTGCCGCTCGAACGGCCGATCTACGAGCTTGAAGATCAGATCATTGCGCTCGAAGCGGCAAAGCATGGTGCCGCCGAGTCGCACGAACAACTGCGACAACTTCGCCGACAACTGACCGACCAAAAGAAGAAAACGTTTGGCGAGCTGTCGCCGTGGGAAACCGTCGAAGTCGCGCGCCATCCCGATCGGCCGATGACGACCGATTACTTGGCCCTGGTGTTCGATGAGTTTGTCGAATTGCATGGCGACAAGTCCTTCGGCGACGACCGCGCCATTCGCACGGGCTTCGCCAAGCTCGATCAATACAAAGTCATGGTCATCGGCCATCAAAAAGGGAAAACGCTCAAGGAGCGCAACGCCTGCCACTTCGGCTGCGCGCATCCCGAAGGCTATCGCAAAGCGATGTCGAAAATGAAGATGGCTGCCAAGTACGGCATGCCCACGATCTGCTTTATCGATACGCCCGGCGCGTATCCAGGCATCGGTGCCGAAGAGCGCGGTCAGTCTCAGGTCATCGCCGAAAGCATGTTTCAGATGTCGCGATTGCCGACGCCGATCATCTGCGTCGTGATCGGCGAAGGGGGTTCCGGCGGCGCACTGGGAATTGGTGTCGGCGACAAAGTGGCCGTGCTGGAGTTCGCCTATTATTCGGTCATCAGTCCCGAGGGCTGCGCCGGCATTCTGTGGAAGAGTCACACGCACAAAGAACAAGCCGCCAAGGCGCTCAAACTCACATCGCGCGATCTGTTGTCGCTGGGCGTCATCGACGATGTGATCGAAGAACCATTGGGCGGAGCGCATCGCGACCATCCGCAGATGGCCGCGCGGCTGAAGATGTACTTGCTGCGATGCCTAAAAGAGTTGGTCAATCGGCCGGCCGATCAACTCTTGAAAACGCGCTATGAAAAGTTCCGCCGGATGGG
>JAYTAU010000031.1:0-5709 GCA_043737375.1 Planctomycetia bacterium | reverse complement strand
AGCCAGTTCTTTACAACGCGACACGTTCCTGCCAACCTGGAACTATGTCGTTCGACCCCAACCTTGAATCCGGAAGTTATTTATCGGTCGGTCCTTAGGCTCCAGTGTTGGCCGTCCGGTGGTTGAGTCCCAAAGGTGTGGGCGTCATAATAGTAGGTCAACTCGGCCGTCCAAGACCCGGTCACCGCACCTGCAGTTGAAACACGACGAGTAACTCACCCTTCTTTTTTAGATTGTCCCGCACACGAACATCCTCCTCTGCAGGCACGACTCCCATTGTCAACTCGCCGTATTGCCCAGTCCATTTTTGGTTCGGCTTTTGATGCGGAAGGAAAATATACTTTGTGACTTTCCCGCGGGCTGCCGTTAGAAAGTCATCTTCCATGATATGAAGTGGGATTGCGTGCTGTTCCAAAAATCGCTGTAACCGTTCATCGATTGGCTCACGTTGAAACGATCCCCGATACGTCTTCGCCACTTCGAAATCGGCGGGGCGTGTTATTGAGACCTCTAAGCGTTGCCCATGCATGGTCAGGCGGCCCGGCAAAGTCAGCCTTTTGTCATCGTCAAAAGTGGTGACTTCGGCGCCTTCGGGGCCGCTCAGCGAGATCTCCATGGTGACTCCGGTATCCGTTGCACTCGTCGCCTTTATTCCCGCCCCTTCCACTAGTCGATAGCGAATCTTTACGCTGCGGGGGTTGTCGGCGACGCCCATGATTTGCAGCACCCCTCTGCGATGGGTTCGTGTGTCGAGAATCAGATAGTTGGCCGGGAATTGGTCGTCGCTCGTGACTTCGGCAATTTGCGAAATGAACTTCCAACTGTGCATTGCTCGATCAAATTCCTCTTTCAACATCCGCGGCGTCGCATCGTCCCAAATCCAGTCTTTGCTGGTGGCGCGTAGCACAACGAGTCCGGGACAATACAGTCCGCACTTCACGACCTTGTCTGCCTGGATCGTCACAAACGCCACGGCATCCACTTGATTGTCTCGCGCCCAAGCCACGCCGGCAGGCTGAGCTAACGGGTTGATCAGCGTTTCGAGCGTGATGTTCGCGGGCACCGGCAGTAGTTTTCCAGAATCGAAACTGAGCGCACAGTTTTCGCGTGTCGTTTGCAGGTCGTTCATCTCGCGCTCGACCACTGGACCGAGGATCGCCGAGAAGATGGAATCGGCAACGGGAGTGACTGTATGCATTGAAGGATCTTTGACTTCAATCGTCACAGGCCCCGTTTCCAACTCGCCCTTCCAAGCGCGTTCCCCGGGCGCGAACGGCACACCGGCGCCGGGCAAGCGAATGCGAAACCGCAGTGTGTAGCGACCGGGCTTCGCTTTCGCGACGTAGCCCGCACTAGCCGGCGCTTTGTCCATGGGTAGAAAGCTCAAACCAGCGCTTTCGAACACAGCGATTTGCCCAGCGCCGAAGTAGCCGCCCTTCATCCCGATCTTGATGTCGTGCGTCACTTTGGTGACCGGCACGTTTTGACCTTGCGCATCGGTGAGAATACATTCGTCGTCCTGCCGATAGTGTGCGCCGTTGATGGTGAGGCTGCGATCAGAGGCGTTACGAACGTGGATGCGCAGATTGAACGGTTCGCCCTGAGCGACTTCGACGGCGGCTTGCAAGCCTTGCGATTGCGGACCGAAGACGAGCGGTGGTGTGGCCGCTACGGTGCTAGTGCCGGCTCCCTGCACCAACTTGTACCGGAACTTCATGCCGTGGCCACCGTCGTCGCGATCATCGGCGCTAACCCCCGTCACCTCCAGAATGCCCACTTCACCCCGCGCTGTTTTGAACAAGTAGGTGATGGGGAGGTCTTTCGTTCTCGGTTCCACAATCCCATTTACAAACCTGACCCGATTCATCGCATGCACCACTTGCTCGGCGGTAATGCTTTCCCATTTCAACGCCGGCACATCTTGGGTGAAGATGCAGCCCCGACCTGCGATATGAATACCCTCCTTACCGCTGTTTGCGGACATGTCCGCACCGCCTGCCTCGTCGATTTTCTTTTCATCGTAAGCCGCTTCTTCCTTGGATGTGCCAGGTCCGTTGCCGACTATGAAAATCTCGCTGCTGCGAAATTGGAAGAGCTGCTCCCTACAAGGTACGCCCGACGGAAGGACTCGCTCAATTACAGGGCCGAAGGTTGTCTTGCCATCGACGGTCGCGGGCTTCACCAAAGCGGGAATCTTCAATTCGTCGTCCTGCAACAGCTTGTAACGAAACTTCACGAAGCCGCCGGGTTCGTCGGTCTGTTCCAGCAACTGAAGAATTCCCAGGCTATTGTTCCGAGTTCTAAACGCGAACGAGCGCGATGGCTTGGGATTGGTCGAGACAGTGTTGGCGCTGATGACCCACTGTTCCATGTCATCCGATTTGAAACTGTTAAATTTCGAATGCTGGAACGCTTTTTCGACGACGGCGCGCGCGATTGAATCGCGCGTGGCTTGTTCCCACTGATTATCGGGCACTTGTGCCACGTGCAGTCCGAACCCTAGCAATCCGCGAACTTGTTGGGATGTGTCGGCTACGCCGTCCACACCGTTTTTCGCTACCCAGGCCGATAGCGCTTTGGTATCTTTCAAATCGAATTCGGCAGGCAACGGCACTACTTTTCCAGATTCGAGATCGACGTAACTAATGCTCCGATCGACTGTCGGGCTATTTAACGTGTGTTCGATTACCGGGCCGAAAGTCGAGCCCGATTTTGCGGTGGAATTATCGACTGTTTCGGATTTCAAGTTGTTCAGCACCAGCTTGTAGCGAATGCCCACCCCGTTAATGGTATTCTTCTCGGGACCGACGGTGCCGATGACTTCGAGTATCCCCGCGATGGATTCATCACGAACGCCTTTCAAAAGCGCAAAGGCATAAACGCCGGGCAAGACGTTGGCGCTCCAGCGGGTGAGAGGCACTTTATCAGTTTGCGTGCGGGCGATAACTTCGCGAACTGCCTCAGGCGTGGTGTCGGCCCAAGCCTTTTCCCCCAACGGCGCCAGCAGGAGATCCACCGCGGTGAGGGTATTGAGGTTGCTCGAGATGGGGTTATGAAACAATTCGCCGCCGGCGGCTCGCACCGTCTGTTCGGACCAACTGTCTTCCTTTGAGTTATAGACAATGAATTTTCCGGCGTCGAAGTCGTAGCACGATTTGTCGCCGTCGAAGTTTATTACTCGTTCGATGACAGGGCCGAAAGCCGCTATCGACGCGGTCGTTACGGTCGTCTGCTTGGTGGCTGCGTCTCTGCTCCACGTCAAATCCGCCAAGCGCGGCGTGGCCGGGTTGATCTTCGATTTGGCATCGGTGGTCAGCGCGCCGCGTATTTCGTGGTCGGTAAGCCGTACTGAGAGTTCGCCGAAACGATCGTCCCCCTCACTCCAAGTGCCGTTGAATCGCCGCTCGATGCGCGACCACTTCAAATGAATCTCTCCGTGAGTTTTGCCAAATGTGTCGCTGTAGCTGCCAGTGTATTCCGAGTCGCCGGCCTTCGTCAGCACGACACGTCCCCAGTCTTCGCCCTGCCAATTGCCCGAGATGTCCGGCGGCGCAGCGGCTAGCATGAACATTCCAAACAGTCCGAGTCCTATTGCGGCGAGCATGACAAAAACTCCTTTGAAGCCAATTGCAGGTGGCCGCCATTTACGATGAGTCGCTGGCACGGCGAGCCCCGCCGGTAAGGGGACATTCTGCGGCTGCTGCACGTGAGCCAAACAGCCTTCGAGCAGTTCGCTGACTTCCTTGGCGGAATTGAATCGCGCGGCCGGATTCTTTTCCAGCAGCCGGTCGACGATCGCGATGAACCACGGCGGCAACTCCGGATGGATCGAGGCCATCGATTGCGGAGCGTCATCGACCAACCGCCGCAGCGTGGCCAGCATTGAATCCGTGCGGAAGGGTGACACGCCCGTCGCCATCTCGTACAGCACGCAGCCCAAGCTGAACAGATCGGAACGTCCGTCGAGCGGTTCGCCCCGCGCCTGCTCGGGCGACATGTATTGCGGTGTTCCGGCGATGACGCCCCAACGCGTGAGCGTGACATCGTCGGCCGCGCGGGCCAGGCCGAAGTCGGTCAGCACCGCGCGCTCGATCCCCTTTTCCAGAAGGATATTGGCGGGCTTCACATCGCGATGGACCAATCCCTGCTCGTGCGCCGCGGCTAGCCCGGCCGCGGCCTGCATGCCGATCCGCAAGATTTCTTTGAGTTCCAACGTGCCTTGCGCAGTGAGCCGCCCGGCGAGCGATTCTCCGGCGACCAGCGGCATCACCAGAAAAGGCAGCCGCCCGTTGGGCTGCACTTGATGAATGGCCAACACATTCGGATGCACAATCGCGGCGGCGGCTTGGGCCTCGCGGGCGAAGCGTTTCTTCGCCAGCGAACTTTGCGCGAGATGCGGCGCGAGCACTTTGATGGCGACGCATCGCTTCAGTTCTCGATCGAACGCCTTGAGCACAACGCCCATGCCACCGTGGCCGATGACCTCCAGCACGTCATAGCCCCCCAATCGCCCGAGTACGCTTGGGTCGTCGGCGGGTTCGAGATGTTCGACGGTAAAATCGACCGCGGACCATTCGTCACGCGTCGTCGGGGTCGCGTCCAATTCATCGACGGTGAGCAATGCGGCGGCCTCTTGACACCATGCCGGGCCGCCAGCCAGGCGTTCGATTGCCGCAGCGCACTCATCGCACTCGTCCAGATGGCGCTGCAATGCGGCCTCGTCAGCGTCAACCAAGTTGCCCTGTAACGCCGATTCTAAAAGTTCGATCGAACATGCGCTGTTCATATTGAATTCTCCAGTGCGTTGACGGCGGCTCGCAGCCGAGCCAGCACGCGGCATTTGGCGACCCGAACCGCGCCGACTCCCATGCCGAGTTGTTTGGCGGCCGCGGCAACCGAAGTGCCAACCACACTCGTTTCCCAAAATGCTTGCCAGGTCGCTGGCTGAACTTCCCCGCGGACTTGTTCGGCCGCGCGTTGAAACAGTGCGCGGCGCAATTCATGATCGAACTCGACGCTTTCGGCGCTCGAGGCGGCGGGTAACATGTCTAGCATCGCTTGCAACTCAGGACCGCCGATGGCCAAAACGCGCCGGTCGCGTTGCTTCAACCAATTGATGACCAGATTGCGAATCACCCTCCGCAACCAGCCGCGAAACGAGCCAAGTTCCTTGGCCGGATCCCATCGATCGATACTTCGGCTGACCGCCATGAACAGGTCCTGCATCACTTCGCGCGCGTCGGCCTCTTGCAATCCGTGTCGCCGCAACAATCGAAATGCGACCGGTTCGTAAAGCGTTATGAACTCGACCCAGGCCGCGTGATCTTGCGAATCTCGCAGCCGCAGCAATAAGCTGGCGCGGGTTGTGGGGGTGAGCGTCATGGTTGTATCCTACTTCTATACACAACCAAAATCGCCCGGCGTTACACGATTAACGAGCAAGACCGCTAGCAATGCGCAATCGCGACTGATTTTTCACTGGATTGAGAACGCCTAACTTAACCCGACACGTCGGAATAAGTTTTCCGATATAGCATGAGTGTGCAGCGCAGTCGCACGCACCACGGACAAGCCCGAGAGCTTGTCCGTGCCACCCTGGCCGCCCGAGGTGATTAAAGGCGAACGAAAAATAACTTCCTCACAAAATCCTTTCCCTCTGGGAGAAGGTGGGGTGAGGGGTCGGAAATATCGGGAAGTTATTTTTCGTTC
>JAYTAU010000030.1:0-5718 GCA_043737375.1 Planctomycetia bacterium | reverse complement strand
CGGAAGCGTCAGCGCCCGGAGATTTATGCTTCGCTGCCCGACACGGCAATTCGATGTTAAACACAAAGCCCCGAGCCACCGCTCGGGGCTTTTTTCGTAAGTCAGGCTTCAGCATGATAGCAGCACGTAGCAAGAACGCTTGGCACGTTGCACGCTGAATCGTTCAAGTTACAATTCAACCATGAATATCAAATACTTCCACAGCACCGACACGGCACTGTTAGAGTTTTCCGAAAAGGCGGTCAGCGAGACGCGAGAAATTAGCGAGAACATTTACATCGATCTGGATCGCAACGGCAATCTTGTGAACATGACCATCGAACATGCCCAGCAGGCCGCCAATTTGCCGAACGTCGTGCTCGATGAATTCGAAAAGGGTGTCGCGTGATAAGTACAACGAACGCGTCGACCTCTAGGAACCGGAAGCCCCGAGCCAACCGCTCGATGTTTTTTGGACGTTAGGTTTTAGCCTGACAGCGAATTGTATACTTTGACGACATCATTAAAAGCATGTACCCTCAATAGGCTACGATCAGACAGTCCGAATATTGGTAGCAAAGGGCTTCCATAGTGCCAACGTTTTTATTGACCTGGAATCCGGCCATCTGGGACGGTGTTATCACCGACCCGTTCGACTGGAGCTGCGGGAACACCAAGCGGATCAAGGCCGGGAATCGGCTATTTCTCATTCGGCAGGGTGCCGAGCCTGGCGGCATAGTGGCATCCGGTCGGTCGTTGACTGATGTTTTTGAGGATGATACGGGTGTGCGTCGCGTCCGCATGAGCGTGGATACCCTTCTCGACGCTGAGAATGAGGAAATTTTTACGCGGGAGCGATTGGTCGGCATCAATGCCGGTTTAGACAAGCCAATGAACTGGGGCGTTCAAATATCCGGTACCCAAATCCCGGACGTTGCGGCAGAGCGGTTGGAGGTGGCGTGGCGAGAGTTCTTAATTGGACGGATTCCTCGGGCGGACAACGTAAGCCAAGCGTTGGCTTACTACGAGGGGGCTGTGCGACAGACTACAGTCAACGTCCACGAGCGAAACCTGGAGGCGCGGCGGCGGTGCATTGATCATTACGGCCTATCGTGCGAAGTATGCCGAATGTCGTTCGGTGCTGTGTATGGATCGCTCGCAGAGAAGATCATCCATGTTCACCATCTCAGACCATTGTCGCAGATCGCCGAGGAATACGTAGTCGATCCGATCGCTGACTTGCGCCCCGTCTGCCCCAACTGTCATGCGGTCATACATGAGGGCAACCAGTCCCGCACCATCGCGGAGGTGCAACAGCTTTTGGAGCATCAAAGACAAACTTAACCAGAAGCCGCCGGGTGTAGGGTGTCAATGTCGGCTTGCCAGGTAGTCGCAAACGCTCGAAGGATTGCCGCCAATAACCCCGCGAGAGCTATCCTCAATTCCTGAGCACCGTCGAAGCCATGACCACCGCGATTGCCGCCTTGCCCCCAGAACAGGTCGCGCAAGTCCGTGCCTGGTTAGGACCGACCGTGACGCCGATGTGTGGGACCGATAGATCGAAGCCGATGTCGCCGCCGGGCGTTTGGATTGGCTTGTGAAGGAAGCGTTGGATGATCGGCAAGCCGGACGCTGCACAGATCGATGAGACATCGCGCCACGCCCCGTTTTTGGACCCGCTTTCGCGCTCTGCCCGCTGACGTAACGGCGAAGCTAATTATGCCCCGAGCCAACCGCTCGGTTTTTTTGTAGGTCCGGCTTCCTTTTGTCGAAGTCGATCCGCGCGATTTGCGCGTATCATCACAGATGGCGGATGATTTTTTTTGCCCATAACTTGCTCAATTGCACCGTCCGGCCCTCGCTGCTTCATATTCAAACCGAGCCGCCTCTCCCAATGGGAGTGGATTTGCTTACGATATTTTATGCTCAAAGGCATTTCGATTCTGAAATACGATCTTCTAATGCCGGCGCGAATTGTCTTTGGCTGGGGTGGGCGTACCGAAGTTGGCGACCTCGCCCAATCGCTCGGCAGGAGGGCATTTCTGATTACCGGCTCACGGACCCTCGATTCGAGCGGGTTGCTGAACGAAGTCCGCGAGTCTTTGTTCGCCCGCCAAATCGAGCTGGTTACGCTCGGCTCGATCTCTCACGAACCCGAGGTGCAAGATGTCGATACGCTGACGGCTCAGTTGTTGTCGCACACGCCCGCTGTCGGAAACTCTGGGCAAGGTGACTTTGTGTTGGCCGTCGGCGGCGGCTCGGCCATCGACCTGGGCAAAGCCGTGGCTGCCATGGCAACAAATCGAACTGGCGGCAGCGTCGTCGATTATCTCGAAGGGGTCGGCCGCGGGCTGCAGATTGTTGAGCGACCGCTGCCCATATTGGCCATGCCCACGACCGCCGGCACCGGCAGCGAGGCGACCAAGAACGCCGTCATCATTAGTTATGAAGGGATCAGTCAAACTCCGCCGTTCAAAAAGAGCCTGCGGTCGGATTGGATGGTGCCCAGCGTGGTACTCGTCGATCCTCAGTTAACCGTTAGTGTGTCTCCGCAGATAACTGCCTATACCGGCATGGATGCGATTACCCAACTGATCGAAAGCTATATTTCTTGCCGGAAGCAACCCGTCCCGCGGGCCTTGGCAATCGAGGGGCTGCGATTGGCGGTGCCGGCGATTGAAGCAGCGGTCCGCGAAGGCAATTCACAACCGGCGCGCGAAGCGATGTCTCATGCTGCGTTGTTATCGGGCATCGCGCTGGCAAATTCGGGTTTGGGCATGGCACATGGCGTCGCAGCGGCTTTAGGCGTACATTGCCGCGTGCCGCATGGCTTAGCGTGTGCGGTGATGTTGCCGGCAACGTTGCGTGCGAATGCAGCCGTCGCCCTCGATGACTTGGCGGAATTGGGCCGCGCGGTGTGCCAACGACAATTCTCGTATCGCACCGCGGCGGCCGAAGCGTTCATCGAATGTATCGAGCAACTTTGTCGCAATATCGGCATTCCTGCGCGACTGAGCGAGATCGGGGTTCGCGCCGATCAAATCCAGCCGATAGTAGAATCATCTCGCGGCAACAGCATGAGCGGCAACCCGCGACCGATCGCCGATGACGAATTGACTTCCATTCTTGAGGGCTTGTTGTGATCGCAGCGGATAACCCCACACCCAACACCGTTCGTATTGTCGCCGCCGGATTGACGCCCGCTTGGCAGCAAATTCTCACCTTCGACGGGGTTCGGATCGGCGAAGTCAATCGCGCCGTCGAGTCGCATTGGTGCGGATCGGGCAAAGTGCTGAACGTCGGAATAGCCCTGACGCAGTTGCGGAAGGGTGAATCGCGCAACTCGGCGACGAGGGTCGAATGTCGCACGCTCAGCCTGTTGGGCGGCCCGGCCGGACATGCGATCGAAGCCGAGTTTGCCGCACTGGGTGTGGAGCGGCGTTGGATCGAATGCGAAGCTCCGACGCGCGTTTGTACCACCGTCTTGGATCGAACCGCCGGCACGACGACCGAACTGGTCGAAAATGCCGCGGCAGTCACCGACATCGAACTCGAGATGTTTCGCCGCTCGTTTCAAGAGGAAGCGGCCCACGCCGAAGTGGTGGTCTTGACCGGTTCGCTACCCAGCGGCGCACCGGCGACCTTCTATCGCGAGCTACTGGAAATGACCTCGGCCAAGGCCGTACTCGACTGTCGCGGACAAGAGCTGATCGCCGCGCTCGCCTGCAAACCGCTGTTCGTCAAGCCAAATCGCGAAGAACTGGCACGGACGATCGGCCGGGCGATCGACGATGATGCTCAGCTTTACGCCGCGATGCACGAGCTCAACGATCGCGGCGCGGAATGGGTTGTAGTCACCGCAGGCCCACGCGCGGTTGCGGTAACGAACAACGGGCGTCGGTATCAGATCGAGCCCCCCAACATCGATACTGCGGTCAATCCGATCGGCAGCGGAGATTGTCTGGCCGCGGGAATTGCGTTTGGCATTGCTACGGGACTTGCACCGCTGGATGCTATTCGATTGGGGATCGCCGCAGCCGTCGATAACGTGAAAGAATTGCTGCCGGCACGCATAAACGCGACTCGCGTGGCGGGCTTTATGAAGTCGATCTCGATAGGCGAGAAGGGATGAGGGGCGAGCAGCGAGGATTGAGGGCAGTGGAACGCAACTGTGGCAGGATCTACGAGTGATCGGTATCGCCGCGGATGCTTAGCGATTTGGTCAACGGCCTACTTGCGCGTCGTACCGTCGATTAAATCCAGACAAAACAGCCGCAAAAACCCGGCGCGTGCTAATCCAGCGCAACTCACTTTGCCGCGAGCTTGTCTTTGCGTTCTTTGATTTGCTTCATGAGCGGCGCGTTTTGCGATTTGATGGCAGCCGCGCCGGCCAGTTCGACCACTTTGCCTGCCAGGTCTTTGCGATTCGCGGCGATCGCAAGATCGACGACCTCGAGCCCGGTTTTGGCAATTTCGCGCGCCACCAAAGGGCTGCTGGGCGATAACTTGCCGAGCAATTCGGCCTTGGCGTCGAGCGGGTCGATGGCGAAATGTTTGGTCAGCAATTCGACCGCCGTGATCGCCAGCGCCGCTTGTCCGCAGTCGATGGCCAGATCGCGCGCCTCGCGCAACATACAATAACGGGGTATGGATTCAACATCGGGTTTGTTGGCTTCGGCCAGCAGCTTTCTGGCCAACTCCGCTTTCTTGGGAACAGTTGTCGCCGCATCATATTCCGCGACGAATCGCTGTTTCAACGCCCCGGTGGCGGCCACGATCGACGCGGTGTCGGGCACCGGTTCGGTCCCCGCCATTCCCCCTGCGCTGCCGTTACCAGTGCCGCCAGTATTACTGCCGCCGGCGTTGGCGTAAGGCAACAATGCAAGCAAACCCTTGCTGGGCACGCCTGCCTTATCGGCTTCTTCCCACAACTTTTTGGCATCGGCGATTTCGCTACGCGGGTCGACGAAGAGAAACGCGCCCATGAAGACTTTATTGTCGGCTTTGTCGTTGTACCATTTCCTAGCCAGCGTCATCGCCATGCCGGATGGGATTTCGAGTATTCGATAACTGTGGTTTTTTCCGGCGTGACGATACGACAGCAAGTCGTCGCCGGTTTCGATGACGGCGACAAATGTGTTGCCGACTTGCAGTTCGCCTTGGGGCAGTCCCTTCACGCTTTTCTTCACGACGTCCCAAAATGCTACGGTGTATCGTTGCAACTGCTCGACATCGGCCAGCGTCGACTGTTGTTCTTCCGTTGCCGCCAGCGCTTTCAGTTGTTCGATGTGCCGATTGGCTTCGGGAAAGTTTCTTGCCCCTAGCGCTTCACGCGTGGCAACGATCTGTGCGCGAAATTTGGCTACTTGCTGCGGATCGACTGCCGGCTTGATGGGGGACTCGGGCGACGGTTTAGGGTCCGTTTTAGGCATCTCCACGGTGGGCTGTGGAGTCGGACCTGGCTTAGGCAAGAGTTGGGTTGCTGTGCTGTCACTCGTCTTGGGTGACGAGTCGGCATCCTTGGGCACAGTTTTATTCGGCAGAGTGTTAATTGGGACTGCGGTGATTGGAACTGGGTTGTCGCTCGAACCATTGGCCGGTCGTGTTGCGCTGGAAGGCTGCCCCTTTCCTAACGATGCCGCCGTTCCCGCTTCGTTTGTCTGGTCGGTCGTGTGATCGCCATTGGTATTTGCAGAATCGGTCTTGGCTACTTGCCGGCCGATCGAGATGAATCCGCCG
>JAYTAU010000029.1:0-5719 GCA_043737375.1 Planctomycetia bacterium | reverse complement strand
GTCGGCTTCGCACAGCCTGGCAATCGTATCGAGTACCGGCGGTTCCACTTCATCGGCGTCGTCGAGCAGCATCACCGTGTCGAGCTGTTGAAAGCGGTTCTCGACGATCCGATCCAAAATGCTGCGCCAGAGCGAAAACTCGGTCTCGCCGCGGCCGGGGTTCAAGCCCAACTCGGCGGCCGTCAACCACAAAAATTCATGCAAGTCGATATTCAACAAACTGAGATTCACGACCGTCCGCCCGCTGCGACGCAGTTGCCGGGCAAAGACTTCCAGCAGCATGGTTTTACCGCCGCCTGAAACGCCGAACGCGAGGCCCAGCCGGCGCTGTTCGCCGACCAGAAAATGCAAGCGCGCGAGCGCCTCTTCCAAGCCGGGAGTTTGATAGAAAAACCGCGCGTCGAGACTGGTCCGAAACGGAGCCTCGCGCAATCCCCAATGCGTACGATACATCGAACGTCCCTGTTGTAAAACGGAATTCATTCCGTTTAATTATGCACGGAACCAATTACGCTGCGAATGGGCCGGCGATCCCTTGCTGACACCGGCGTCGAAAGCGCCGCGATGAATTCCGCATTCAGAAGAGTATCGGTAAGATGCTCATACTGACTGAACACAAAACAGAGAGTCGCCGCGTTTTGCAAAAAAGTTCGAACCACCGAGTCACAGAGGGCACCGAGGGAAGAAGAAAATGCTCGCGCAAAGGCGCGAAGACGCAAAGAAGAAATTTGTCCACTTGCCATAGCTGTTTTTTTGATTTTCGATCGTACATCGCGGCGAAGTGATTGATTCGCGTCCATTCGTATCCATTCGCGGCCAAATTCTTTATTCCTTCGCTGTGTCCTCCGTGACTTGGTGGTTCATCAATCTTCGTTAACATTGACTGCTGCTCCTCTATGGCCGATCGATACTTTTGCGAATCGCCCGTTACCGGCCAGCAAGCCGAACTGGTCGGGCCCGAAGCACATCACCTGGCGCATGTCATGCGCGCCAAGCCGGGCACGCAGGTCATGCTGTTCGACGGCAGCGGCTTTGAGTTCACGGCGCAGGTCGAACGCATCGGCCGCTCGACGATCGAGCTGGCGATCATCGAACACCGGTCAATCTCGCGCGAACTTATTCGCGATGTGACCGTGGCGGTCGCATTGCCCAAGGGAGATCGCCAGCGTTGGCTGGTCGAGAAGCTAACCGAATTGGGTTGCGCGCGGTTGATACCGTTGATCACGGCGCGCGGAGTCGCGCAGCCGTTCGAAGGGGCGCTGGCCAAGCTGCGCAGGGCGGTGATAGAGGCCTCGAAACAGTGCGGACGAAATCGGTTGATGCAAATCGGCGAACCGCAATCATGGAGCGATCTTGTGCAGCAGCAAAGTGTTGAAACCAACCGCACCCCAGGCCAGGCACTGGCGGAGCCAGTGGCACACGGGACTGAAGCACTGGCCAAGTCGGCGGCACACGCAACGCTCGAACCGGCGCGGTGGATCGCGCATCCGCCTCAAACCCTACCGGAGAACTGCGCGCCGCGGCCAAACGAGTCGTTTATGGAATCGCTGATTCAATTGGAACGAACACGGCCGATCGTTTTTGCCGTCGGCCCCGAGGGGGGCTTTACCGAGGAGGAGATCGATCTAGCTGTCGCCGCCGGCTGGCGAAGGGTCGAACTGGGCCGACGTATATTGCGTGTCGAAACCGCCGCGATCGCATTGATGGCGATCGCGGCGGGGGCGGCACATTTCGAAGTGCAACAACCGGCACACTTCGACACTATTTTGCCCGAATAACGCAAGCAAAATGTCGCGTGAATGACGAACAGCCGCAAATCGATCTTTCATGTTTTCGCCCTTTCAATTTTTCACGCTTTGCAAATGGTTGACACACAAGGCATTCGCGAAACTACGAAAGATAGAAAGCAGTTGCATAGCGATTTCCATTTCACGCTTTTCGAGTTTGCCCGCATCCCCGATCCCGAACAGTTACTTCTTCTCCTCGGCTTTCTTTTCGCCGCGTTCGATTTTTCCGAACAGATGGCCGCCGTGATCGCCGCCGTCCCACATGCCGGCATATTGATCATTGAAAATCATTACGCGACAGGTGAACGTACCGAAGCCGGGCACGGCGACTTTGTCCATCGTGATGACCGGCGTGTCACCCGACCAAACCACGCGCAACGACAGCGGCACGACCGCGTTGAACGTGCCGTACTGAATGCGGGTTTCGATCAGCCAGTAGTCGTCTTTCTGCTTGGCGACTTTGCCCAGCGTGTAGCGTTCGGTTTGCGGACCGGCGGCCGCGCCGCGCGTGGTGAATTGGCCGACCAGCACGGCGTTGCTCATCGTCTCGGCGAATTTCTTTTCGAGTTCGGCCTGCGCGGCAGCCGACTTGACCGCATCGACGCTACTGGTCGGTTGCTTGGCGGCCGTCGGAGTTTCTTGTGCCGAAGCGGAGAACGGTCCAATTACGAATAACACTATCGTGATGGCAATCTTGTGAACTCGCATAATGATCCTCTCTAAGCAAAGTCGGATTTGGTGAGTTGTCAGTTGTCAGTTGTCAGTAGCTATTGGACATTCGTGTTTCGTCATTCGGTTTTTACATGCTCACATGTTTCGCAAAAACTTCACGGCCGATTGCAGCGCGTGGTGCGGATCGTCGGAGTCGGATCGTTCGATCGTAAAGTCACCGCGGTAATCGCGCTCTTCCAATGCTCCCAACAGCGCCGGCCAATCGGCCATGCCGCGCCCCAGCGGCACGCGCTCGCCGCGCCCGCGCGATCGATTGCGCACTCCATCGGTAGCATGCACGTGCATCAGGTGCGGGCCCAACTGCTCGATCGCGTCGAGCGGCGAATGCCCATGCACCAGCAAGTTTCCAGGGTTCAAATCAACCACCAACGAGCCGATCGGCAACGCTTCGATCAGCGCTGCTACTCGGTCGGGGCAGTCCGCACCCGTCTCGGCCGCCAGCAGCGCTCCGATATGTTGACCGTATCGGCCCAAATCGCTGAGTACTTGCAACAGCAATTCCCGTGCGGGATCGACAGGCATCACCACGGACTCGGGATTCGACGATTCCTCAGACAGCGTCGGCAACTCGCCCACGCGATTGACCACGACCGGCGCACCCAGGGCTGCGGCCAATTTCATCGCCCATTTGGTGCCGTCGATGCGACGTTCGAGATCTTCATTCACATCGTAGCCGCGGCGGGTCGGATACGCGACGGCCGAGACGCGCAAGCGATAATCGGCCAACATTTTTCGCAATTGCCGCAACGCCGTTTCGGATGCGTCTTGCGGTGTGAAATCGCGACGCGCATCGAGTTCGATCGCATTGACGCCCCATTCGGCCGCCAGCGGCAGCGCCTCGCGCAGCGGCAGTCTTAAACCGGCCAACTGAAGTCCAATTTTAAGAGCGGGCATTTCAGCAACGACCAAAACTGAACGGAAAGGAACTGAGACAACAGCGATTGTGTTTCTTAGCAGTATATCACGGGTCATTCACGACCCAGCTTAGCTCGTTCCCACGGTCCCCGTTGGAACGTCCTTGCCCTGCCGCTCCGCGGCTCAAAACGGGTGCCGGCCGCCGCGGCGGTCGAGGACGCAGAGCGTCCATGCAAGCCTTTCCCACGCGGAGCGTGGGAACGAGATTAACACCCTCCGTTCTCTTTGTTCCCTCCTGTTCAAGCCGCGTGCGGAAATTGAAACGTTCCTACTTCCCATCCGGCTTCGCCGTGTCCAAATCCTCGATCGAGCGGCCTAAATACAGGTGATCGAACAGGGCAAATTCGCCGTCAATTGGAGCAAACGCCAGCCCATTGAGCGTGAACTCGCCGAAGTCAGCATACAGATCGCGCGTGACGATCGTCAGCTTATCCGGCGCGTTGGGATCGACGGCCAACGAGGCACCAAAGCATTCGCCCGGCCCGGCATGATACCGAAACTTGACCGCGGAGTTTTCCGGGCTTGGTCCCCACTGTCCGTCGTGATTGAGTTGCAAGCAAAGTTGCTGCCCCCCTTTTTTCTTCCAAGCAAACCGCAAGTAGCGATATTCGCCCGCGCCGGGTTCCTTACGAATCTTCACGCCCAGGCCGGCCAACATTGCGTTGAATTTTTGGTCGGGAGTAACGCGCAGGCTGCTCGTGCCCGAGTATTTTTCGGCCGTCTCGAGCGTGGCTTGCCCACCCCCTTCGTTGAGACTTTCGGCGAATTCGATTTCATCCTCGAAAACGGCTAACGGTTTTTCGACGGCCGGTTTTTTGCCGGCGACCACATTGATCGAAACGGCCACACTGTTGGTCCGCACCGCATTGGTGTCGGATACGTTAGTACCCGCGATCGCATAGACCTTGACATCTTTCAGTGCGCCGGGCTTGGTGCCAAACGGAAAGCGAACCGTCAGTTCGAAATCGGTTTGGTCGGCTGCTATATCCTCGATCGGGGCCGGCACACCTTTGGCCAGGCCCGTTAACGTCACGCGAACCGGGGCATCAAACCCGGGCTGTCGCACGATTTTTCCAATCAGTTTGCCGGTCTCGCCGGTGCCTGCGCGGGCGTCGAGTTTAGTATTGCCGGCCAGTTCGAGGCGGACAGGACGTGTCGGCTTGACCGACAGTACCGGCGTGTAAGTCGTCGCCAAAACTTGCTTGCCGTCGGCCGAGAGCAACTCGCCGCGCAACACCAATTGATACGTCTGCTCGGGCAAGTCGGCCGGCACGATAATCTTGGCCGCGCCCTCGGTTTTGTCGGCTGCGATCATCGCCGAACCGTCCAAGCGAATCGAGCGGTCCACGTCGTCGATCTGCTTGTCCTTGTTATTTTCCTTGATCGTTTTCTTCGGCGGTTGTTGATTGGACAGCAACGACAATCGTACGACACCGTTCGACCCCGCGCCCGTGGAATCATTCTCGGCCTTACTCTCGGCGCGCGTAACGATCGGCTGAATGGCCCACTTAGCGCCCAGCGGCAGTTCGGCGTCGGCATTATTCCAAGCCAAACCGATCGGCGAAGGCCGAGTGACCGCCAGGGCGATCTCTTGCCGCAGCCAGGGCTGGCGATTCGACAGCGCATCGCCTGCCAATAGCACCGGTCGCACTAGAGCGCTCGCTGCACTCTCGGTTGCTGTGTTCGGTGAAGCTGCGTTCGATGTCGCTGGACCTTCGCTCGCGGCGCTGCCAAATGCCTTGACGATTCCGTAAGACAACGCGCCTGGTTCGGCCGACAGCATGACCAGCCCGATTGTGTTGCCGGCCTCGATGCGAGTGTTGGTCGCAGTCACGCCGTTCGGTAAGCCCGCAAAGGTTAGATCGATCGGGCCCTGGTAGCCGTTGCGTGCGGCAGTGATGCGCAGCACGCCGACGCCGCTTTGCGGTACGGCAATCCGATCATCGGCGATCGACAACGAGAAGCCGCTGGGTTCTTGCGCGGAAATGACGACGCGATAGACAAAATCGCGGCCCGTGCGACCCAATAAGTCTTTCACACCGACGACGATCACTTTCACATTGGGGGGCACCACGTAGTCGAGCACCGAGTCGGACATGCCGGGGCGGTCGTCGTTGGTCATCAATGTTTGCTTGCCCGACTCGTCGTAGAGGTTCAGCACGGCATCCATCGGGCTGCCCAGGCTTTGCGCCTGGACCTCGATGCGTAACTTGGCACCGGGCAAAACGGCGATGCGAAAGCGGGCTTCACGGAAGCCGTTCTTGATCGTGGAATTTTCCTGCAAG
>JAYTAU010000028.1:0-5724 GCA_043737375.1 Planctomycetia bacterium | reverse complement strand
ACGATTCCAGGGCATGGCGGGCTGCTCGACCGATTCGACAGTGTGATTTTGGTCGCTCCGGCGATGTTTCATTACATCGGCTACTTTGTGGGCGTGGGGAATGATCAAATGCCAGGCGTGCTGACGGGAGGATGAGCAATTGAACGAACGTCTGTTCAGCTTTGTGGGTGGTAGCAAAGGCGTGTGGTCTGTGATCAACGCCAAGGCGATCGTGGGCGATGCGTTGCCTACGGTGGAGCGAGTTGAAATTGTAAATGGCAACATCGTCAGCGGTGTCGGCACGTCATTGCCCAAAGACTCAAAATGGGTTCTAAGCGGGGTAACCAGTAACGAACGCTACACTACGCGCGAAGAGAAGCAGCAATTATTGCAAACGCAAGCCTTGCTCGGCAGGCCCGCAGCTACCCACGCGGCGCTCATTCCGATTCGCAAAAACGCCGCGTGGTGGGCCAAGAGTCAAGACGAGAGGCGCGCCATCTTCGAAGAACAATCGCGCCATGTCTCGATCGGTCTGAAGTACTTGCCCGCTATCGCGCGCCGATTGCACCATTGCCGCGACTTGAGCGAGAGCGAGCCGTTCGATTTTTTGACGCTATTCGACTTTGCCGAGGCCGATGTGTCGGCGTTTGACGACATGTTGGCCGAGCTGCGCGCCACCGAAGAATGGAAGTTCATTGATCGCGAGGTCGATATTCGTCTAGTGCGTGATCACGCGTAGTACTTGAACCACATCTCATCGAAAACGGAATGCCACTACATAGAACTCCTGCCATGCATCAAGCTCAAGCTCGACGCTCGATCAAAACTGCCGCCGAGATCACGCACGTCCGAGAGGTCTCACTGGTGGGCAACGCCGATTTGGACTACTGGACCAAGCGACTGCAAATCGAAGCGCTAACCCCGGCCGCGCGCGACGGTCGCGCTCAGGTTTTGCTCTGCGCCACGGATTCGAAGTTCAAAGGAATTCGTTTCCGCGAACTCTCGTTTTCCGTGTTTGTGGATCGGCATTCCGAGAGCAGTGCTGATGCGGCGTTTCTGATTCATGCCTTCAACTCGGTTCGGTTTTTCGCTTGGGTCGAGCGTGCCTGCTTCTCGACGCCCTATCACCATGCACAAATCGAAGTCGATGTCGGTCTGCCCGCGTCGTTTCAGGCCCGCGACGACGGTGTGCCTTTGATTTCAGTCGCGATGAGTGCTGCGTCGATGCCAATCGAGCGCAAGCCTTCGCGAATAGGCCCCGAAGGTTTTGACGGACCTTTGTTTTTGCCCGGCGATGACAAGAGACGCGGCACCGCCGGAAAGTTTTTCATGGCCAAGCTCTCGGGCGAGACGGAAATCTATCCGTTTTTATCATCGCCCGACTATCACGACGGCACCGCAACCAGCGATATCGTCACGGTTCATCCGTCGGCCGATCATCCTGCATTGCAATCGCTCGTCGATTCGCAATTCATGCCGCGAGAATGGCACATCCGCCGCGATGCCACGCACATGAAGTCCAAGACCGTGCGAAGGTCGATGTTGGAATAATTGAGTGTTACTAACGTGGGCTTACTTTCCACAGGACAGTTTGCGAATCACTTCTTCGTTCTCAAAGTTGGGCTGCAATCGAGAGTGCATTGTCTTGATTCATTCGGGTCCACTAGATCGTAGGTCTTTTGTCGAAACGCAATCCGCGCTTCCGGTGGATTTGATAACGCCTAACGCAGCAATTGATTTACCAACGACGATTGCGAAATTTCCCTAAGGGTAACGCGATCATTCAAATCGCCAATCAAATCCTCATCGATATTTATTGTGGTCGTCATTATATCGCCCTAGCAGCCCAAAGCTGAATTTCCGCGGTGATCGGGAAGTTAACTTACATGCGCTCATGTACAATGGTCAGTCGTTTGAAACCCACACTTTCGTTCGGAGCCTTAATTCATGCCAGTTCAACCCATTCCCGCTGGTTACCACACCGCGACCCCGTATCTCATTTTCGAGAGCGCAGCCGCCGCGATCGAGTTCTACAAAAGCGCATTCGGTGCCGAAGAGCTGATGCGACTCGACATACCCGGCGGCAAGGTCGCCCATGCCGAAATCAAAATCGGCGACTCGCCGATCATGCTGGCCGATGAGTATCCCGACTTGGGCTACCGCTGCCCGCTCGCCATTGGCGGCACGCCGGTCAGTCTTCATCTTTACCTTGACGATGTCGACGCACGGTTCGATCGAGCCATCGCCGCCGGCGCGACCGTGGTCAAATCGGTCGAGGATCAATTCTATGGCGATCGAACCGGCACATTGAAAGACCCCTTCGGCCACATGTGGACGATCGCCACCCACACCGAAGACGTTACGCCCGAGGAGATCACCCGGCGCTTTGCGGCGATGATCGCGCAGCCGACTTCGGCCTGATCCCAATTTGACGGCCAGATTGCGAAATGCGGAAGCAAGAGCTTATTACTTTCCTCGACGGCGAAGTGATTCGTAAAAACCAACGCGCTTTGGCAAGCCAATTGCACTGCGGAAAGGCACCTGATTATTAGCCATCACCGCAGGGAGTAGGAATATGCGCTGGCAAGGTCGTCGTGAAAGCGATAACGTCGAAGACCGACGCGGCATGCGCGGCGGCACCATGGTTGCTGGGGGCGGGCTAGGCACCGTGGTAATTGTCATACTCGCCTTGGTCTTCGGGGTCGATCCGCAGGCATTGCTGAACCAAGGCGCGCCACCTCCGGGCCAAGCCGGACCGGCCGTTAATCCGAACGATCAGGCTTCCAAGTTCGTCAAAGTCGTCTTGGCCGATACCGAGGACGTTTGGAACGAACAGTTCAAGAAACTGGGTAAACAATACCGTGAGCCTAAATTGGTTTTGTTCAGTGGTGCGGTTCGTTCGGCGTGTGGCACGGCCGATTCGGCGGTCGGGCCGTTTTACTGTCCTGGCGACCAGACCGTTTACATTGATTTACAATTCTTCGAAGAGTTGAAAGCAAAATTCGGCGCTCCCGGCGACTTTGCCCAGGCCTATGTCATCGCCCACGAAGTCGGCCATCATGTGCAACGGCTGCTGGGAAAAACCGCCGAGATGGACGCTCAGCGCGGCCGGGTCAGCAAGACTGAATACAATCGGCTCTCGGTGCAACTCGAACTACAGGCCGATTTCTACGCCGGAGTTTGGGCACATCATGCCGACAAAAAATTCAGAAGCCTTGAGCAGGGAGACATCGAGGAAGCGCTACGCGCAGCAAATGTCATCGGCGATGACGCAATTCAACGCAAGCAACGTGGGACGGTTGTGCCCGATTCTTTCACGCACGGAACCTCCGCGCAGCGCATGCGCTGGTTCAAAAAAGGCTTGGAAAGCGGCGACATACGACAGGGCGACACGTTCAGTGCGCGTGATTTGTAATGTCTTCCTCTCGCTCCGCGAGGGGAACGCACTACTCCGTCGGAAACGGTACCGCTTCACCGCTGATCTCGCTTAACGCATTGCGCGCGGCCCGCTGCTCGGCTTCCTTTTTGTTTCGCCCCCAAGCCGGTTGATACCGGTTTCGCCCAATCTGGGCCGAAATTTTAAAACACTTGCTATGGTCGGGCCCTTTTTCGTCCAGCAATTGATAGACCGGCGTGGTGCCGAAATCGCGCTGCGCGAGTTGTTGCAAGCACGACTTGTAGTTACCCTCGCCATCGCCCGAGGCAGCCGCATCGATTTCAGGCCCCACGAATCGCTCGATAAATCGTCGTGATGCTTCATGTCCGCCGTCCAAATACACGGCGGCGATCAACGACTCGAAGACATCGGCCAACAGCGACGGCGGCACTTTGGCATGGGTCGACATTCCTTTGCCAAGCACCAGAAACTCGTCCAAATTCAAAGACGCGCTAATTTTTGCGCAGGTAATGCGGCTGACCACGACCGATTTGATTTTAGTCAGATCCCCTTCCGAGTACTGCGGATACTGATGAAACAATATCTCGCAAACCACGGCACCAAGAATGGCGTCGCCCAAAAATTCCAACCGCTCGTTCGAGCCCAAGCGATGGACCGCGCCGGAAGCGTGGGTCAGCGCCGACTGTAGCATGGCCTTGTCGCGAAAGACATAATCAATCCGCTGCTCGCACGCTTCAATCGGATTCTGCTGATCGGTGGGAGCAAGCGTCGTCGTCGACATGCAAGAGAGCTCGACATGCAGTGAATCTTTTTACCGCATCAAAAAGGCGGTGATGGCAATCGGTGTATCTCACCTAACCCTAGCTGCCACCCCATGTTTTGTCAATTCCGGCCTTTCATGTTCGAAGCCACGGATCCCAATTCATGCGTTTGGTAAGCGTGCCGAGACTGGTTACGATTTACCACAGCCATAAGACTCATAATTCAATACTCACTGCCGAAGGCGATTCTATGCGGGTCAAGCGGCCAATGCTAATACTGCTTGCGTTCGCTTCCAGCACTTCTACGCATGCTGCCGAGAATTTGGGGATTCGCGTTCCGCCTGGATTCGAAGTCACCAAATATGCCGACGATTCGCTCGCGCACGATATCTATAGCATCACGACCGACGCCAAAGGGCGAATCGTTGTCGCCGGGCCGAGCTACGTGAAAATTCTGCTCGATAAAGATAAAGACGGTCGCGCCGACACGACAACGTTGTACTCATCGAAGCCCGCCGCCGGCGCGCAAGGAATGTACTTCGACGGTCCGAACCTGATCACGACCGGCGACAACAAAGTCATGCGGCAATTCGATGACGACGGCGATGACAAAATTGACCGCGAGGAAACCTGGACCGAACTGGTCACCAGCGGCGAACACGGCGCGCACAACATCGTGCGCGGGCCGGACGGGTGGTACTACATCGCGTGCGGCAACGACGCCAAAGTTTCCAAGAAGCACGTCACGACCAAGACTTCACCGGTCAACGATCCGCGCGTCGGCGCCATCGTGCGGCTTTCGCCCGATGGCAAGCAAAGCGAGGTCTTCGCCGACGGGTTTCGCAATCCGTACGGGCTGGACTTCAACGCCGATGGGCATCTGTTCACGGTCGATAGCGACAACGAGCGCGATCAGCATCTGCCCTGGTACTGTCCGACGCGGCTGTTCGATGTCGCGCAGGGTCAAAGTCACGGCTGGGTAAACGAGGGTTGGCAAAACGGTTGGAATAAGCCCGAGTCATGGCCCGACAATGTCGAGCGTTTGGTCGAGATCGGTCGCGGTTCGCCGACAGGCGTGTTGTGCTATCGACACAAAGCCTGGCCCGCGCGATACCAGCAGGGCGTGTTCAGCGCGTGTTGGACCTTAGGGCGAATTTACTTTTTTCCGCTCGTGCGCAAGGGGTCCAGCTACGCGGGCAAGCAAGAGATTTTTCTGGAAGGCGAAGGCGCGACCGGTCTGGCGATCGTTGGTATGACGGTGGACCCAGCAGGCAACATGTACTTTGCCGTCGGCGGTCGCAAGACGCAGGGGAGTGTGTACCGCGTGCGGTATGTGAATTCTGTAGGGAACGCCCTCCGTGGCGTTACGGAACTGGAAAAATCATCTGATGTTGATACAAAGGAAATTCTAGCCTCGGACCAAGAACTCTATCGAAAGCCGCAAGCCGACTTGGTCAATACCTTCCGAGTGAAACAGCTGGAGTATTTTCTTTTCCGTGTTGGTCACAATCTTAATGTCGAGAATGAACGTGGCAACATCTCAGGCGTTCGCCTCGCCCAATTTGCCGCCGGTGACTTACCTAATCG
>JAYTAU010000027.1:0-2264 GCA_043737375.1 Planctomycetia bacterium | reverse complement strand
ACTCAAGGGGACATTTCTATCGGTCAGAAACAGAGGACATTTCTAATGGTTTACAACACTACGTGTCTCGTCACCTCTCCCGCGCTGGCCAGTCGTCCGTTAGAATGTCCGGCATTCGCGGCGTTCCACGCCGGTTCCATATTCGTCACTCGACTTCACGAAACGATTGCCCTTGATGCGTCGCATTCTGGTCACCTCCGCCCTGCCCTATGCCAATGGCCATATTCATTTGGGCCACTTGGTCGAGTACTTGCAGACCGATATTTGGGTAAGGTTTCAAAAGCTGCGGGGGCACCGCTGCATTTATATCTGCGCCGACGATACGCACGGCACCGCGATCATGATTCGCGCTCGGCAAGAAAAACGTAGCGAAGAGTCGCTGATCGCCGAAATGCGAGAAGCCCACATACACGACTTCGCCGCCTTTGGAATCGAGTTCGACAACTATGGCAGTACGCACAGCCCGCAAAACCGCCAGCTTTGCGGCGAGTTTTGGGCTGCCCTGCGCGCGGCCGGCCTGATTGTCGAGCGCGATGTTTTGCAACTATTCGATCCTGTCGAAAAAACATTCTTGGCCGATCGGTTCGTGCGCGGCACCTGCCCCAAGTGCGGATTGACCAACCAATACGGCGACAGTTGCGACAATGGGCACACCTATAGCCCGACCGAACTAATCGACCCCGTCAGCGCGCTATCCGGGGCGAAGCCCGAGCTGCGCAGCGAGAAGCATCTGTTCATCGAGCTCGAAAAACTGCACGGATTTTTGAACGAATGGTCGCAGAGCGGCGAGCATTTGCAGCCCGAAATTGCCAATTATCTCAAGGGACACTTCTTGGGCGAGCAGCTGCGCGATTGGGACATCTCGCGCCCCGCGCCGTACTTCGGCTTTGAGATCCCCGACAGCCCCGGCAACTACTGGTACGTCTGGTTCGACGCGCCGATCGGCTACATGGCCTCGACGTTGGAATGGTGCGAGCGGCAGACGGCGGCGGGCAAGCCCGAGCAGTTCGACGATTGGTGGCGCAGCGGCACAATCCGGCCCAATGACACGCCTCAGCCTAAGGGCACTGTCGAGATTCATCACTTCATCGGC
This sequence comes from Planctomycetia bacterium, assembly GCA_043737375.1. Classification (GTDB taxonomy): domain Bacteria; phylum Planctomycetota; class Planctomycetia; order Pirellulales; family JALHPA01; genus JAWXCH01. The sequence goes on along the minus strand of JAYTAU010000027.1, from coordinate 1,171 downwards.
AAGGACATCACGTATTTTCATACGCTGTTTTGGCCCGGCATGCTGAAGAGCGCCGGCTTCGATCTGCCGGCCAAGGTCCACATCCACGGATTCTTGACCGTGGGGGGCGAGAAGATGTCGAAGAGCAAGGGGACGTTCGTTCGCGCGTCGACGTATTTGCAGCAGTTGGATCCGGCGTATTTGCGTTACTACTACGCAGGCAAACTGACGCCGCGCGTGGATGATCTCGATCTGAACCTCGACGAGTTCGTTACCAAGGTGAACTCGGACTTAGTCGGCAAGGTCGTCAACCTGGCCAGTCGCACCGCGCGATTCGTCGAGACGACCGGTTTGTCGGCCAAATACCCGGACGATGGCGGGCTGTTTTCCGAAGCTGCCAAAGTGGGCGACGAAATTGCCGCCGCGTACGAAGCCTGCGACTTCAATCGCGCCATGCGCACGATCATGCAACTGGCCGATCGTGCCAATCAGTTCGTCGATAGTCGCGAACCTTGGAAGCTGAAAAAAGACCCCGAGCGCGCCGGTGAACTGCAGGATATTTGTACGATTACGCTGAATCTGTTTCGGCAACTAGTCATTTACCTAACGCCGGTACTGCCGAAGCTGGCCGAGCAAACCGGCGAGTTGTTGAATAAACCGATTCTGAGTTGGAGCGAATCGGCCGCGCCGCTCTCCGGCACGGTCGTCGCGCCGTTCAAGCCATTGTTGACCCGTATTACCATGGAGCAAGTCGCGAAGATGATCGAAGACAGCATAGATTCGACCGCGGAAAACGTCAAAGCAACGACTTCCGTCACGCCCTCGATCGGCGAAACGAGCGTGCCCGGCGGACTGTCTGCCGCGAGTAATGTCGCGGGATCGCCCGGTGGGTCCGGCGTAAGCGGAGGTACAACCCAGTGGAACGACGGTCCCGAAGCGTTGACTAATGAGCCGCTGGCGGGCGAATGCACGATCGACGATTTTACGAAAGTCGACTTGCGAGTGGCGCGGATTGTTTCGGCCGAGCATGTGCCCGACGCAAAGAAACTGCTCAAGCTGACGCTAAGCCTGGGCGGAGAGGATCGGAGACAGGTCTTCGCCGGCATCAAGAGCGTGTATCAGCCCGAGGCGTTGGTCGGCCGGTTGGTGATTTGCGTGGCGAATTTGGCGCCGCGGCAAATGAAGTTCGGCC
>JAYTAU010000026.1:0-5729 GCA_043737375.1 Planctomycetia bacterium | reverse complement strand
TTGATACAGATTCCCTTCTTCAAGGTAGGGCAGAATTTTTCCCTGAATCGACCAAGACTCGCCCGTTGCAATAAAGCCGGTGTCGTAGCTCGACGGGTAGTGCTTGCGAGCACTTTCGTAGTTGATCGTGGCCAGGGCGACCTGCCGGATATTGTTCTGGCAGGAAACACGCCGAGCGGCCTCGCGCGCGGCTTGAATGGCAGGCAAAAGCAGCGCCACGAGAATTCCAATAATTGCGATCACAACAAGCAATTCGACGAGTGTAAAGGCAGATCGGCGGGAAGGATGCATGGATGGGTCTCTGGGTGGGATGCGATAGTTTGGGGCAGAAGTGAGTTAGCGAACTAAGCAGTCATCACAATTAACCGAGTCGGAATGCGAATTTCGGACTGAGACTCAGTATCAACAGGATGCATGATAATCATTTGCCTACACCTGTCAACTGGCAAAGCTCCATTAGCGAGCCGCTTACTTTTTGTTGCATCTTGGTGAGCGTGCTTGAAGCAAGGTCTGCAAACGCCCTATACTGAGGGCCGCACGATGAAACCGCGATCTCATATCAAACTGGGGTTTTGGCTAAAGTGCGGTACATCACGAACTTTCGCCGCCAAACGACCGTACTGAGCTAAGTCCTGGCGACCGCTCGGTCTGAAGTTGGCAGCACACTTCTTCGATTCGTCAATCACGCGGCTAGTCGGCCCCGTCGTTAACGTTTCACAGCACGTCGTTCGAACGAGGAATTCATGTCACAGGCCATTGTTGCTTCAACGGGCTCGGCCGTTTCGACCGCCGTGCCCTCAGGTTTGGCTGCCGGCGAGATCGTTGTCGAAGCCCGCAACCTGTCCAAGGTTTACCGCGATTTTTGGGGCCGTCAAAAAGTACGCGCCCTCAAGGCCCTCGATCTCACGATTCATCGGGGCGAAGTCTTCGGTCTGCTCGGTCCCAACGGCTCAGGCAAAACGACCACCATCAAACTTCTGTTGGGATTGCTGTTTCCCACTACGGGCCGCGCGCTGGTTTTCAATCGCGACGCCACCGAAGTCACCAAAAACGAACGTATCGGCTACCTGCCCGAAGAGTCGTACCTCTACAAATTTTTGAACGCCGAGGAAACGCTCGATTTCTACGGCCGACTGTTCGATATGCCCCCCGATGTTCGCCGCCGACGCGCCAAAGAGCTGATTACCGAAGTCGGGCTCGACCGCGACAAGCGGCGTCAGCTTAAAGAGTATTCCAAAGGGATGACGCGACGGATCGGGCTGGCGCAGGCCCTGATCAACGACCCCGATCTGATCGTGCTGGACGAACCGACCAGCGGACTCGATCCGCTCGGTACTCGTTGGATGAAAGACTTGATTCTTAAATTGAAGGCGCGCGGCAAAACCGTGTTGATGAGCAGCCATTTGTTGGCCGACGTGCAGGATGTCTGCGATCGCATCGCGATTCTGCATCAGGGAGAGCTGAAGGAGCTGGGCCGCGTTGATTCCTTGCTCAAAATCCAAGACGTAACCCAAATTCAGGCGCGCGGACTCAGCGAAGAGGCCAAAGCCGAAATTCAAGCGGTCATCACTCGTCATCAGGGTCAGATGCTGTCGATGGACAATCCGACAACCACGCTTGAAGAGTTGTTCTTGTCGATCGTCCGCGACAGCGACGCTCGTCCCGGCCGTCGCTCGCGCGGCGATTCCTAGCGAGAAATAATTCAGGCTTTAGCCGACCTGCAAATTTTTTCGTCGGTCCGATCCTTCCCGCAGTTCTGATTTATCCGTTTGCCGTTCTCGATGCCCTGGTTCCATGATTCTTGAATTCGAAATTCTCCCTTACGTCGAATGGTTGCCGCAGGCGCTCTGGATCTTCTTGCGTACGGCATTGATTGTCTCAGGTTTGGCGTTGGTCGTCAGCTTTTTAGTGGCAGCCGTCCGCAATGGACCGATCGCTGCCGGCGACAAGACCTATCGGGTACTGTCGGGCGCGGCAAATGATTTGGTGCGTACTTCACCGCGACGCATCTATGCCATTGCGCGACTCGCCGTACAAGAATCGATACGCCGCCGCGTGTGGGTCGTATTTGTGGTATTCGCCGTCATTCTGTTGTTCGCCGGCTGGTTTCTGGATCCTACGTCCGGCAATCCTGCCAAACTGTACCTCAGTTTCGTGATGTGGTGGTCGACGGTGCTGTTGATCTTGTTGGGGCTATTCCTCAGCGCGTTCAGCCTGCCGAACGAAATGAAGAACAAAATCATTTACACCGTGGTTACCAAGCCGGTGCGATCGAGCGAAATCGTGCTGGGTCGCATGTTGGGCTTCACGTTTGTCGGCACCGTGCTGTTGATCGTGATGGGCCTGTTTAGCTACATGTTCGTCACGCGATCGTTGCGGCATACCCACGAGATCACTGCCGAGGATGTCGAACGGCTGGAGAAATCGCAATCCGAAAGTGAGCTGAAAGACACCGCCGCCCGTCGGGTCACCGCGCAGACGACGACCGAACAGGAGCATAAGCACGAATTTGGACTGTACCCAGGTGAAAGCGGTTGGACCGAATTCGACAAAGCGCAAGGGCATCGCCATTCGATAATCTCCGAAAAACGCGGCGACAAATGGGTTTATACGATCGGGCCGCGTGAAGATTTGGACGTGGCTCGGGTGCCGGTGTTGGGTGAAATGGAAATGGTCGATCGCGACGGCAACCGGGGCGATCGCAAGAAGGGGGTCAGCGTCGGCCAAGAATGGGGTTATCGCCGTTTTGTCGAAGGCAATTCGCCCGCCGCCGCGGTCTGGACATTTACCAAGGTCAACGAACAGCGCTTTCCGAACAACGGCCTGCTGCTGGAGCGTACGATTCGCGTGTTTCGCACTCACAAGGGAAATATGTCGCGCGGAGTGCGCGGCAATATCTACTTCCGCAATCCCGAGACCAACGTCCGCAGCACCCCGATCGAATTCACCGCCAAAGAATTCGTGGTCGACAGCCAATGGGTCGATCGAAATTTAGAGACGGTCGTTACCGAAGGTTCGGGCAAAGGGCTACGTCGTGAGATCGATTTATTCAAAGACATGGTCTCGAAAGAAGGCAACCTGGAAGTTTGGATCCAATGTACCGACGCCGGCCAATACTTCGGTGCCGCCAAGCCCGACCTGTATCTGCGGGCCGACAACGCCCCGTTTGCGTGGAACCTAGTGAAAGGTTATCTCGGCAGTTGGTTCATGATGGTCTTGATCATCGCTTTCGGAGTGATGTTCAGTACGTTTTTGAGCGGGCCCGTGGCGTTTTTGGCGACATTGTTCGGCATCGTGGTGATGGGGCTATTCGTCAACGACTTTATCGTGCCGCTGGCCGACTCAGTCATTCAAGGCGATAGCAAAATCTTTCAAGGGGGCGGGCCGGTCGAGTCGACCATTCGCACCTGGGGCGGCCAGGGTGTGATGACTCAACTTGAAGACACCATGGGCACCCGGGTCGCCAAGCGGGTCGATCGGGGGTTGATGTACATCTTGCGGGGATTGGCGGAGCTGGTGCCCGACTTGGGACGATTCAACAACATTCAGTTCGTCGACTCAGGGTTTGATGTCCCGCGAGATCTCCTGCTGCAACAGGCGGTCACGACGTTGGCGTTTGTCGTCGCCGCGTTCTTCGCCGGATTTTTATTCCTGCGAACTCGCGAGGTCGCGAAATAGCCGCGAATGAATTCGCACACCGTTTGAACAGGAAAGACCAGAGGGAACGGAGTGGGCAGTCCAGAGGCGTGTGGCTGCTATCCTAACCCGAAGCGTAAGCGAGGTCAGACTGCAAACTAGCATTTCCTCGCTGACGCGTCGGGTTTGGATTAGCGGCTTGAAAAAATCACTCCGTTATCACGGTTACCTCTTGTTCAATTTTATAGCGTTAAAAAAGTGACCTTAGTGACCGAGTAATCGACACATGAACCGACTCAATCCTTTCCAACGCAAAGTTGCTTACATCGCCGCAATTGCGGTCTTGCTGGGCGCACTAAGCTTTATCAGCCGGCCCGCAACGCGTGAGCCGGGGGGCTTAGTTTCAGGCGGTGGCATTTTGTCCACGCTGCGGCAGCAGCATAAACTCAGTCAAGCCGAGCTTGGCGATATCGACCCGTCGAGTGTCACCGTGCGCTTGGCGACATTGGGCCTGGGGGGTATCGCGGCGAACATCCTGTGGCAAAAGGCCGATGAGTATAAGAAAAAGGAAGACTGGATCAGTTTCGGTGCCACGCTCGAACAGATCGTCAAGCTCCAGCCCAACTTCTTCAAAGTTTGGGATTTTCAGGCGCACAATCTGTCGTACAACCTATCGGCCGAATTCGACGACTATCACGACCGCTACAGCTATGTGATCAAAGGGATCAACTTCCTCAAGCAAGGTGTCGAGAAAAACGAAAACGAACCGCGGCTGCTTAACCGCATCGGTTGGTTCATCGGCCAGAAAATCGGTCGCGCCGACGAACATAAACTGTATCGACGGCTGTTCTCCGCGGATTGGAGCAACCTGTTTCACAAAAAAGACCGGCCCGACCGCCGACCCGAAGAACGCGACAATTGGCTCGTCGGTAAAGAGTATTTTCTACAATCCGAACGGTTGGCCGATTCGCTGGAAAACAAAGGCATTCTGCTCAAAACATCCCCCTTGATATTTTACTCCGAGGTCGGCAAATCGCAGATCAATTATGCCGAGACGTTGGAGCTGGAAGGCCGCTTCGACGATGTGGTCAAGGGTGCCTGGGACGTGGCGAAAATCGATTGGGAGGCTTTCGGGCGCAGACCCATACCGACGTCGTTCGGCGGCGCGGTGCAACTCTACCAGCTCGAAGACAAAGAGGCACTGGTCGAGACGCTTACGACTGAACTCGATGCAATTGCACCCGGCGCTCGTGAGGCAATCCGTAACGAAAAGCTCGAAAAACTTACGCCCGCCGAGCGCGAAGCGGTGACGACCTCCAAAGAGCAACGCACCAAGGAACAAGAAGATTTGTATTACCGCAACGAATCGAAAGTCAAAGTCGAATACGATGAGATTGCCCAACGCGCACCGGCCGATCAGCAAGTCAAAGCCAAGGATCTTGCCAATCAACTGATCAAGGCCGAAAACCGCGTTCAGGCGATCAGCACCGAGCGCGGCAAAGTGAACTACGAATACTGGTTGACCCGCTGTTTGGCCGAACGCGAAGATATGACGCTAACCGCCCGACAACTGAGCCATCAGGCCCGCAAACTGCACGAGGCGGGCGATCCGTTCAAAGCGGTGCCGACCTACGAGCAAGCCTGGGTAAAATGGCGCGGGGTCATCGATACTTATCCGCGGATGGCCGGCGAGAGCGTCTCGGCCGAAGAGCTGGTCGAAGACATCGACGACTTCCGTAAGGCCTGGGCGACCATCAAGCCGTCGACCGAAAAATTTCCCAGCCCGTTCATTTTGCAAGATGTGCTCGACATCGCCGATGGAAAGTCGATGCCCGACATCAGACAGATCGAAAAGGATCGGCGACGCAAGGCGGCCGGCAAGTCCTCGGGCGAGGAGCAGAATAAAACCCCAGCGAATAAAGCCCCAGAGGGCACGGAGAACTCCGACCAAGTGAAAAACGCCAAGAGCACAGACAACACGGGCAGTTCCGAAAAGATCGAGAGTCCCGAAAAGTCTGAGAAAACGGAGGCGAACAGCGATTCATCGAAGACCGAGACCATCGATAACCGCAAAACCGACGCGGAATCGCCCG
>JAYTAU010000025.1:0-13971 GCA_043737375.1 Planctomycetia bacterium | reverse complement strand
ACGGTCCTAACGAGAAGTACTTGCTCCGTGGTCGTTTCACGCTGACGTGTCGGGTAAAGATTCAATTTATGGCTTCGCGCGCTCGCGTTTCAGTAGCTCGGCTTTGCGTTCGACACCCCAACGATAGCCCGCCAGCGACGCGTCGGTTCTGACCACGCGATGACACGGAATCGCCACGGCGATGGCGTTGGCAGCGCAAGCCTGGGCCACGGCTCGCGCGGCGGTCGGTCGGCCGATCTGTGTTGCAATGTCGGTGTAGGTGACCGTTGAGCCGGTCGGAATCCTACGCAACGCGTTCCACACGCGAATCTGAAACGCGGTGCCGCGAATATCGAGCGGCAGGTTTATTCCCAAAGCCGGTTGCTCGACCAGCGCCACCGCTCCCGCGACCCAACGCTCGAAGGTCGCATCGCCTGCCCTAAATGTAGCCTGTGAGAAACGAGCTTGTAGATCGCGGGCCAAAGCGTCGGGATCATCGCCCAGCAGAATCGCACAGATGCCCTTGGCGGTGGCTGCAACCAGAATCGATCCTAACGAACACTCGCCCACGGCAAAGCGAATGTCGACATGTTTGCCCGCGGCGCGAAACTCGGTCGGCGTCATACCCAGTCGCTCGGTCGCGGTCGCATAGAACTGCGCGTTGGATTGATAGCCCGCTGCTTGGATTGCTTGCGTGACCGAAGCGCGCTTCGTCAGCCGGTCGCGAACACGCCCCGTGCGATGCGCATTGGCATAGCCTTTCGGCGTAACGCCGGTGGCCGTTTTGAACATTCGGTGGAAATGGTGTCGGCTCAGGCCGACGGAGTCGGACAATTGGGTCAGCGTCGGGTTGGTTTCCGACTCGGCAATCAATCGACAAGCGCGCGCTACAAGATCGTTCTGTCGAGTGGCGAGCGGGGCGTCTTTCGGCCGGCAGCGTTTGCAGGGACGAAAGCCGGCCTGCTCGGCCTGCTCGCAGCTATCATGGAAGCAAACATTCTCGCGCTTGGCCAGTCGCGCCGCGCACGAGGGACGACAGTAAACACCGGTCGTTCGCACGGAGTACCAAAATTCGTCGTCCGCATTTCGATCGCGCTCGACTAGCGCCTGCCAGCGACCGGCGTCGTCGGCGAATGGACTCCGCGCAGGCACGAAATCCTTGTGTGACTGTTTGCCGATGCGCGAGATCATGATTCGCCTACTAAAAATCCAATTTATTCCATCATGGGGATACATTATCCAGTATAGAAAGTCGGCAAGTCATCGCGCCCCGTTTCTTGCTCTCGAATTCATTTTTAGAACGAAATTTATTACGTTGTGCAGCCTCATGCGACCGTTTAAAACGGAGTGGAATTCGTATTACACGTATTGCAACGCCGTTGCATCCACATAATCTCGCTTGACTCCATTCCATTCGAGGGCAATGATTAAACGGGTTGCTCGGTGGCCGGTGATAGGAATGCTTGTGAAGCCCGTTATTGCCTCGATTGTCGCAGTTGCGCTGCTCTACCATGTTTTGGTGGGCTGTTGCGATCATCATGCGCACGCAGCGAGCGGTACGGCTGTCGTGCCAATCACTGCAAATTCGGGAGATGCCGTTGCCCATAATGACTGTGATGAACGGCATTCTAACCATCAGCATTCCGATCGTTCGACACCCAACGAAGAACAGTCCGAACCTGATTCGCCCACTTCTCCTGCCCATAGCCCTGGTGGTTGTTGCTGCGGTGGATCGTGTTCATATATCGTGGTCAAGGCACAGGATGTCGACTCACCGCTGTTAACGATTGCAGTACTCTGTGCGATTGCCGATGCTGACCTGACGACGACTTCGCCGCAGATCGTCGGTCGGTTGCTCGATTCGGCCCACGGTCCGCCGATACGGCCGCATCTGCTTTATCAGGTCATGCTGATCTGAAGTTCTCTCTGAACGGGCAACTCCCTGTTGGGCGGTTGCGCATGCGCATTTTTTAATGCTGCGAAACACTACTGCATTCAATAAACGACGCTCAATCGAGAGCGGCGAATTTAGCAGCCCTAGCCTTACAAACTAAGGAAGCACTGGCAAAGCCAGTGGCACACCAGACCTTAAGTCAGGGCTGCTTAGTACCGAAATGCATTCGCTTGCGCTTCGAGCATGTAATGAATTTCACTTCCGTTGTCCGTGCAAGGGTTTGGAGATAAACAATGTCTGGGCGCATGATATCGATAGTCTTCGGAGTCTGTCTGCTGTCGGCAGTCGGGGTCGTGGGACGGTGGAGTTACCAACAATGGCAACTCAAACAACAAAGCACTTTGACAACGGAAGAACCGCTGCCTGAGGCACTTGCCGGCGATGCGACGACCCCCGTCAAGCTCAGTGCGCAAGCGCGAAAAAACTTGGGCCTGGTATCGAAACCGCTGCAAGCCGGCACCTATTGGCGCGTGATCGAAATCCCGGCAGTCGTGGTCGATAAACCGGGTGTCAGCGACCGGGGCGTCGTCGCTCCGGTGGCAGGCACCGTCACTAAAATCCATGCTTTTCCCGGATCGACGGTCGAACCCGATGCGCCGCTGTTCACGATCCGTCTGGTCAGTGAATCGCTGAACGCTTCGCAATTGGAGCTTTTCAAGGCGACCCGCGAAATTGAGATTTTTGAGGGGCAACGCAAACGTTTGGCCGATTTAGCACAGTCCGGCGCGGTGGCCCAATCGCGGATCATCGAGATCAACAACCAAATCGATCGAGCGCAGGCCACGGTCGACGCTCATCGACAGGATTTGCAGTCGCGAGGATTGCCGAAGGAGCGAATCGACGCAGCCGCCAAAGGGGAGTTCGTCACCGAAATGGTCGTACGAGCACCAGCCGAGCAAGCTTCAAAACCAGCTTCGATCGTGCCGACCTCGGGAATCGCCGACGGCGGAGGCTCCCTTGCGACTGAAGGAACCGGCACCCATCGAGAGCGCGACCAAAAGCCTGAGCAACTGCCGTTCAGTTTCGAACTGCAATCGCTGAACGTCGAATTGGGCCAACAAGTAGAAGCCGGGCATGTGCTCTGTCATCTGAGCGATCATCGAAAGTTGCTCATCGAGGGACATGGCTTCAAGGATGATATGCCGTCGGTTCAGGAAGCGGCGCGCCACGGCTGGGAGATCGAAGTCGACCTGGATGCGACCGGTAGCGATAAACTATTTGCCGAGAAATGGCCGCCGTTTTCGAAGAAACTCAAGATCGATCACTTGTCGAACACCGTTGATCCGCAGACTCGAACTTTCGCGTTCTTTCTGCCGCTTGACAATCAGTGGCAAAGTTATACGCAAGATGGCGTCACTAAATTGTTGTGGCGTTTTCGTCCAGGTAGCCGCGTCCGACTTCGGGTCGCGGTCGAGAAGCTCGAAAACGTCTTCGTCGTTCCGCAACCAGCGCTGGTTCGCGAGGGGCCCGAGGCGTTTGTGTTTCGACAAAACGGCGATCTGTTCGATCGACGCAGCGTGCATGTGTTGCACGAGGACCGACTGAATGCCGTGCTGTCGAACGACGGCGCGATCAATCCCGGTTCGTACATCGCGCAAAGCGGCGCGGCCTCGATCAATCGTGTCATGAAGGCGCAGGCGGCCAGCGGTGCACCGGCCGGAATGCACGTTCATGCCGACGGCTCGGTTCACGGCGCCCACTAAACAGCGGACGACCGCTCCTGTAAATAATTTTCCATCCGGACCCGCAATAAATCATCATGCTGAATGCCGTAATTCGCTTCGCGCTGCGTTACCGTCTGATGGTCGTCGTCGCCAGTCTGACGATGATGATCTACGGCAGCTATTTGGCGACCACGCTGCCGATCGACGTCTTTCCCGATCTCGATCGGCCGCGCGTCGTCATTATTACCGAGTGCCCAGGGCTGGCGACTGAAGAGGTCGAAACGTTGGTCACTCAGCCGATCGAGATTGCCTTGCTCGGATCCGGAGGTGTGCAGGACGTGCGCAGTCAGACGACTGCCGGACTCAACGTCATCTACATCGAGTTCGATTGGAACACCGATATCCGAACCGCGCGTCAGACCATTCAAGAACGCCTGACCACGCTCACCGGTGTGCTGCCCGAGGGGATTCTCCCGCAGATGACCCCGACTTCGTCGATCATGGGACAGATTGTCATTGCCGGCATGTATCGCCAGCCTGGGCCCAAGGGTGGCGAACTGGTACCGCTCGGCAAAGCAGACTTGATGGCGGAGCTGGTGCGCGACGACAACTCGGCTGAAAATAACTTCGATAAGAACGACAAAGCACTGGCAGAGCCAGTGGCACACGATGCGCCAGCAATGGCACATAGCGTCAACGTCTGGCGAGTCGTTGATCGTCGGCTACCTTCGACTTGGCTGCCCGTAACAGTCGATAAAGTTGAATGGCAACCGGCGGAAGAACCAGGCCGGCTTCGGGCTGGGATTACGGTCGGCGGCTCGACGACCTTGGTTGCTTTTCCCACGTTGGTGCAAAGGCAAATGGAGCTCCGCACCACGGCCGATTGGGTCGTCCGTCCGCGATTGCGCAAAATACCCGGCATCGCCGAGGTGTTTGTCCAGGGAGGCGATCGCAAGCAGTACCAAATATTGGTTGACCCTGCCGCACTCTTGGAATACGACGTATCGCTCCAGCAAGTCGAACAGGCATTGATCGAGAGCAACATCAACACCAGCGGCGGGTTTGCGATCCAAGGCGAAACCGAACGACCGATCCGCATCCTTGGACGGCTCGGTCCCGATTCGCAGCGAGTCCTGCAAGACTTGCGCAAGGTGCCCGTCAAGTATGAAAAAATGCGACCGGTGTTGCTGGAGAACGTGGCCCGCGTCACCGAAGGACCGCAGGCGAAGCGTGGCGACGGTGCTGTGAACGGCGAGCCGGGCGTGGTGTTCACGCTGGCCAAACAACCACACGTCGACACACGCGCGCTGACCGATCAAATTTCCCAGGCGCTGGCCGAAGTAGAAGCTTCATTGCCGGCCGACATCGTCATCAACTCCGAGCTCTTCCGATTGCGGAACTTCATCGATCGCGGCATCTTCAACGTCGGCGAAGCATTGGTGATCGGCGCCGGGCTGGTCATGATCATCTTGTTTTTATTCTTACTCAACTTTCGCACGACGTTCATTACGCTAACCGCGATACCGCTGTCGCTGGTGATCACGACGCTGGTGTTTCGGCTGATCAGTTGGGTCACAGGCACTCAGCTTTCGATCAATGTTATGACACTGGGCGGTATCGCCGTGGCGATGGGTGAGTTGGTAGACGACGCGATTGTCGATGTCGAAAATATTTTTCGCAGATTGAAAGAGAACCATTCCCGCGAAAAGCCCCTGCCCGCGCTGGTCGTGGTCTACGAAGCCAGCAAAGAAATCCGCAGTGCGATCGTGTTCGGCACGATCGTGGTGATTCTGGTGTTTTTACCGTTGTTTGCACTGTCAGGAGTCGAGGGTCGATTATTCGCTCCGCTGGGAATCGCTTATATCGTTTCGATCTTGGCTTCGCTCGTGGTCTCGCTCACCGTAACGCCCGTACTCAGCTACTATCTGCTGCCCCAATCCAAAGCCACACATCACTCAGGAGATGGCCCGCTGTTGCGCGTGTTAAAACGCTGGGCAAGCCATTTGATTCGGCTGAGCATCGCGATTCCCGGCTGGCTGTTGTTGGCAACCTGGTTGATGGTGGCGCTAGCCGGCTGGCAATTGAGTCAATTGGGACGCAATTTCTTACCGGAGTTCGACGAGGGAAGCATTCAGGTCAACGTATCGCTGCCCCCGGGTTCATCGCTCGAAGCCACGAACCGTTCGGCTAAGGCTATCGACGCCAAGTTCCGTGCCATGCAAGTGTCGGCTGAACATCCATCTGGAGAAATCCTGCAATTCGTCCGCCGCACCGGAAGAGCCGAACTTGACGAACACGCCATGCCGGTCAGCTCCAGCGAATACATCCTGAGCATGAACCCGGATAGCGGGCGGCACCGCGAAGCCGTGCTGGAGCAAATCCTGTCCGAATTGCGCGTAGAAGTGCCCGGCGTGGATGTCGAGGTGGAACAGCCGCTGGCGCACTTGATCAGCCACATGGTCTCGGGCGTGTATGCGCAGATCGCGATCAAGGTCCACGGCGACGATCTGGACACGTTGCTGGCCACCGCAGAACGCATTAAGACGGCCATCAAAGATGTGCCAGGGCTAACCCCGCCGGTCATCGAGCCGATTCGTCAAACGGAAGAGTTGCATATCCGGCTACGACCCGACGACCTAGCTCGCTACGGCCTCACGCGCGCTTATGTAGCAAATGTGATGCAAACGGCGTTGCAGGGTGAGGTGACTTCACAAATACTCGAAGGCCAACGGCGATTCGATCTACTGGTGCGCCTCGAAGAAGGTTACCGCACCGATTACGCAAATCTCGGTCGCTTGCGGATCGACTTGCCGAATAATCGCGGCCAGGTCGAGCTGTCGAAGCTGGCGGACATTGACGAAGGGGTTGGGCCGAATGCCGTGAATCGCGAGAACGCGCGGCGGCGCATCGTCATCCGCTGCAATACACAGGGGCGTGACCTGGCGGGTGCCGTGACTGATATTCGAGATCGAGTCAGCCGGCGCGTCGAACTACCGACGGGATATTTTATCGAGTACGGCGGTCAGTTCGAGAGCCAACAGCGCGCGACGAATTTGATCATGATTTTGGCCGCCGTCTCAGTGGTGGGAATGTTCGTGGTGTTGATGATCCTTTATCCATCGGTGCGGATTGTCTTGCAGATTCTGAATGCCTTGCCGACCGCCTTTATCGGCGGCGTATTTGGTCTGGTGATCACCGGCCAAACATTAACGGTTGCCAGTTTGGTGGGCTTTATTTCGCTGGGTGGAATCGCGGTTCGCAACGGAATCCTACTCGTCACGCATTACTTCCACCTGATGCGGGAAGAGCGGGAGCCTTTCTCGCCGGAGATGGTCTTGCGCGGCAGCTTGGAACGCTTAGCGCCCGTGCTGATGACCGCGCTGACGGCCGGAATTGGGTTGGTGCCGCTGGTCCTGGGCGGCCAAGAACCAGGCCGCGAGATTTTATATCCCGTGGCAACGGTTATATTGGGTGGACTGGTGACTTCGACATTTTGCGAGTTCTTGATTCACCCAGGTTTGTTCTGGCGATTTAGCGGCCAGGACGCGCAGCGACTGGTCGAAAACGAACAGTCGAAGGATGAAGAGTTGTTGGATCGTTGAGAACGACTACTTAAACCAGACGCGTTTGCGAAGAACATGTTCAGTCGCAGGCTTTCCTTGCTGTCGCTTCGGGTTAGGATATGCACACGGAGTTTTTTTACCCTGTTTGGAGAATCGAATATGAAATGCTTTGGAAGTTTGTTGGCATGCGGTTTGTCGCTTGGACTGCTGGTGGGATGTACGGATTCGAAACCGCCGATCAAGCCCAAACCCGAGACGGGGGGCAAAACACCGCACGATCACAATCATGCTCACGAGTCCGGTCCGCACGGCGGTACGATCGGCGAATGGGGCGGCGGCAAATATCACATCGAGTTCACGGTCGATCATGACAAAAAGGAATCGATCGTTTACGTATTAGGCGACGACGTCAAGACTCCCGCGCCGGTCAAGGCCGAGAAGTTAATGCTCTCGATTAACGAGCCGAAGTTTCAGGTCGAACTGATGGCGAAACCGCTCGAAGGCGAAGTCGCTGGGATGTCCTCACGTTTCGTGGGTCAAAACGATTCGCTCGGGAAGGTGCAGGAATTTTCCGGCTCGGTGACAACGGAAATCGATGGCACGCCGTACACGGGCGACTTCAAAGAAGAAGCCGGCCACGACCACCCGAAGAAGAAGTAATCGAAGCAATCTGTAGAACGCTGCATATCGGCGCGGCCGACGGCCCGCTGCTTCATGCCTTACAAAACGACCACAGCTTGGTCGGCGTGAGCCAACCAAGCTGTGGTTTCGGCGTTTCTGGCCAGGCGGTGGACCAGAATGCTTCGTCAAGTACGCTTCAATGCTTACTGTAGGGAACACTCCACGAGTTGAAGTCCGGCACCGCTCCGACTTCATGTCGGAAACGTGCCGCGATTCGAAGTCTATTGTCGATCCGTCGATACTTCTCACTTCGGAATACTACGCAGGGCTTTTCCTACAGAATTAGACGCCTGCTTTAGATAAAGATGTAGCCTTCTTCGTTGTGCTGGCTGAGGTCCAAACCTTGTTGCTCTTCGACCTGGCTGACACGCAGACCCATCGTCAGGTCCAGCACCTTGAGCAACACAAACGTGACCACGGCGGCAAAGACCCATGTGATGGCAGTCGCTGCAAGTTGGCCCTTAAGCAGTTGGCCATTTTCGAATATTCCGATAACATCGCCCTTATTTAGGTCTTGAACGGCGCGTGTAGCGAAGACGCCCGTCAAAATCGCGCCCAGAGTGCCGCCCAGGCCGTGAACACCAAACGCATCGAGCGAATCGTCGTAACCCAATTTTGTCTTGAGTGTCGAACAAGCAAAGGCACAGAATACGCCAGCCAATGCGCCCATAGCTAGAGCGGGCATTGGCATTACGTAACCCGCCGCTGGGGTAATGCAGACCAACCCAGCCACAGCGCCCGAGGCCGCACCCAATAAAGTTGGCTTTCCACGGACGATCCATTCATACAACGGCCAAGCGATCGCGCCGGCGGCTGCAGAGAAGTGTGTGGTGACAAAGGCGCTAGCAGCAATTCCATCGGCAGCAGTTGCACTGCCGGCGTTAAAACCAAACCAGCCGACCCACAACATGCCCGCACCCAACGCGGTGTAAGTCAGGTTGTGCGGCGGCATCGAGACCGTGCCGTAGCCGATACGTTTGCCCAACACCAAGGCACAGATCAACGCCGACACACCTGAGCTGATGTGTACGACGGTTCCGCCGGCAAAGTCGAGTGCGCCTCCGCCTCCATATGCCTTAGCCGCGTCCGTACCATAGGCCAATATTCCCCCACCCCAGACCCAATGGCACAACGGACAATAGACCAGCAAGCCCCACAAAGCACTGAACACGACCATCGTGCTGAACTTCATCCGTTCGGCAAACGCTCCGCAGATCAAACCCGGAGTGATGATGAAGAACATGCCTTGAAAGACCATGTGTGTGAGGATGGGAATATTATAAGTCCCATGCAGAGGAATTTCCGGAGCGTTTGTGCTCGAATTCCAAAACGGCTGTACTCCCTTCATAAAGAGATAGTCACCGTTGCCGATCCAGGGATCAGTCCCGCCGAACGCCAACGAGTAACCCACCGTGGCCCACAGCACGGTCATCAATCCCATCAGTGTCAGGCATTGCATCAACACGCCGACAACGTTCTTCTTGCGAACCAAGCCGCCGTAGAACATCGCCAGACCCGGCACCGTCATGAACAAGACCAACGCCGACGATGTCAGCATCCAGGCGTTGTCGCCGCGGTCGATGCTACGCACAACAACGGCAGGTGCAGCCGGTGTTTCGGCGGCCGTTGCTTCGGTCGCGGCTGTGCCGACGACCGCGGTTTCAGTACCCGGAGATTCGGGAGGCACTTCGGCCGCCCAGACCGACGCGGTACCGGCGAATGCCAGTACAGCCGTGAGCATTGAAAGATGTGTCCAACCAGATAGTACCGCCTTCATAGTGCTAAACCTCTCATGGAGCGGGCATGCGCTTAGTGAAGACCACGTTAAGCAAAGCCCGCCTTGAATTGCTCTCCGCAGTCGTATGTGCGGCACTTTGCGAGTGGCGTGCCAATCGAGCTGAACAGCCATGCGCGAAGCCGCGACGACGAACTGTTAGTCTTTTGTTTAAGCAATGTTACGGAAATTCAAAAAAGTCCAATAAAAACTTGGACGAAACCGGTGCAACATGGCGATGCTTAGATTTGGCGCAGGGTTCGCTAAGAACTTCGGCACGAGAGAATAGCCGTGCGTAATGCGTACTGGCCTCCTCGTTCCGTATGCTGTTCCCTCAAGTGGAGTGCGAGGGCTGTTGACGCAGCTCCCGCGGAGGAAAGCACCACGCTCGTCCAAACCTGGCATTTACAATCGCTCGTCGGACTGTTCCTGCAACTTCTTACGCAGTGTCGCCCGATGAATGCCCAACGTCTCGGCCGCCGCAGCCCGATTGTCGCCGTTCTGATGCAGCACCGTTTCGAAAAGCGCCGGTTCGGCGACGGATAATAGGCGATCGTGCAGGTCGCGGACGCTAGTATCGGTGGCCAACTGCTCGGCGGTCCATTGACGAACGGCCTGTTGCACGCGCGCTGCCGAGCCTTCGGTCGCGTCGCGAAGCATCGTGGTGACCGGCAGATGCTCGGGCCCAATCGGACCTCCGCGCGCCACCAGCGCGGCATGTTCGACCGCGTTGCGAAGCTCGCGCACATTGCCGGGCCAAGGTCGACTGCAAAGAGCTGCTACCGTCTCCGGAAGAAATCGGCTTCGTCCGGGTCTAGGGCCCAGGGCGCGCTGCAAAAAGTGCTCGGCGAGGATTGGAATATCGACCACGCGTTCACGTAGCGGGGGCAACTCGATTTCGAAGACGGCCAGCCGAAAATACAGATCTTCGCGAAACCGCCGCGCCGCGCATGCTTCGCGCAAATCCTGGTTGGTCGCCGCCAGTATGCGAAACGAGACCGGAGTGCTGACGGCGCTGCCGACGGGCGTTACCTCGCGCTGTTCGAGTACGCGCAGTAATTTGACCTGCACGCTGAGCGGAATATCGGCCGTTTCGTCGAATAGCACTGTGCCCGATTGGGCCAGCGTTAACACGCCCTGCCGTGTTGCATCCGCGCCGGTGAAGGCGCCTTTCACATGGCCGAATAATTCGCTTTCGATCAGCGTGGGACTGAGCGCGGCCAAATTGACGGGAACAAACGGCTGATCGGCGCGCAGCGAATGCCGATGGATTGCTCGTGCGACTAACTCCTTTCCCGTGCCGCTCTCGCCCCGAATCAAGACCGGCGCATCGGTCGGCGCGACCAGCGCAATCCGTTTGAAAACTTCCTGCAAGGCCGGGCTGCTCCCCAACATATCCTCAGCATCATGTAATTCGGACGCGACAGGTGTCTTTTTTCTCGTGGTTTGACTGTGCGCCAAGGCGCGTTTGACCACCGTAGAAATCTGTTCCAGATCGAACGGCTTGGGCAGGTAATCGAACGCGCCGTTCTGGAAGGCGCGCACCGCGATGTCCAAGTTGCCAAACGCCGTGATCACGATCACCGGTACCGAACCAATCGCCGCGACCAACGGTTGCATGGCCGACAGTCCGTCCATGCCCGGCAAGCGAACGTCCAGCACGACGACATCGGGCCGCGCGGCGTTGATGGCCGAGAGGGCTTGCTCGGCCGATGCCGCCGTAGTGACGGTATATCCCTCGTCGTGCAACAAGCGTTGCAGACCCCAACAAATGGCTTCTTCGTCGTCGACAATCAACACATGGCTCATGCAAATACCTTGTCTGATTCCTGCGTAGGTCAGGCTTTAGCCTGACAGGAACATAAGTTTGTCGGGTCGTTTATCAGGCTTTAACCTGACCTACGTTGGCGACTCGACCGCTTCGCACGGCAACAAAATCGTAAAACTAGTCCATCCCTCCGCGCGAGCATACTCCAATGTGCCGCCGTGCGCAAGCGCGATCTGCCGCGCAGCCGTCAGACCTAGACCCACCCCCTCGGGCTTGGTCGTAAAAAACGGATCGAAGATTCGCTGTGCATCGGCGGGCTTGGGGCCCGTGCCCGAATCGCGAATCCGCACGGCAATCTGTCGAATGTCGCGGTCCTCGACCAACACTTCGATCCGTCCGTTGGCCTCGATGGCATCGATCGCGTTGAGAACCAGGGCGATGATGGCATGTCGTAATTGCCCGGCATCTAGTGATAATCGATAAAGATCTGCTTCGGCCTCGACGTGCAAATGCACGCTTCGATGCCGGCAGGTCGGCCCCATCAGCGATGCGGCATCTTGCACCAAGGCGCCCAGGTCGGTCACACGTTTCTCGATGGCCGGTGCCGGCCCGGCGGCCAAGAATCGCTTCAAATGTTCTTCGGTCAGCGACAATTGCCGCAGGGCGACTTGCAGGCTTTCTTGATCGCCCGACTGGCAACCGCGCTGATGAAGCTGCATGGCCATTTTGGCCCCGGTGACATCGTTGCGCAGATTATGCACCATGCCGGCGCTCAGTTGGCCCAACACCGCCAAGCGTTCGCGCTGTCGAATGGTTTCTCGCATCACGCCGAGTTGCCCAGCGAGCGAGTTGATGGATAACAGCAAATCGCGCAGCTCGTCGTCGCGGCGCGGAAGTTCCAACGATTGAAAATTGCCCTCGGCCAGTTGGCCCACATGCGCGCTGACGACGGACAACGGCCGGCTGAGACGTCGCGCGATCCAAAATCCCAGCACGATCGCCGCGACCAGAATGGCTGCTCCGAACAGCAACGCCGGATAGGCGGCCGCCCACCGCGCCTCGCGATACGAATCGACCGGATACAAAATGTACAAAGTCGAAAGTTGCTGATTGCCGGGGCGGGCCTGCATCCCCAACGCCATATAAAACACGCTAGCGCCGTCGACGTTTGCCGGTCCGCGGAGATGCAAGTCGCGCCAATCGGTTTCGCCTATTTCGGGCAGCGGGCGATCGGCATTATCAAGCCGGCGCTGCGCTTTGCTGGTGGCCATAATGGTGCCGGCCGGGTCGACGATCTCAAAATCGGCGCCGGTCAGCCCGCGCATCTGGCGCAGCACGACATCGTTGAGCGGAAAGTTGGAGTCGAGCAGGGTCTTGGCGACGCCGCGCAACTGCCTTTCGGTTTCGCGCTCGACGCGGCCGGCAGCGAAGTATGTATTGAGCGTCGTCAGCCCCAGTACTGCGGCCACGATCAGCAGCGAGAACGGCACCAGGATCTGATATCGCAGTGGCCAACGCATGAATGGGGCTAGGGGCTGGAGATTCGAGGCGGGCGAATTGAGGATCGAAGTTCCATGCGAAGGCTATCAAACCATTTGTTCATCCTTCGCGTCGTAGGCAGCGTCTCGATTGAATGTCGGCGTTAGGTCATCGAGCACGGCTTTCTGCGTTGAGCGGCGAATTATTCGCCACTGACGACTAATTACTGTCCTAATTCGCCGGGATCGCGAAGCTTGACTGTTGCGATCGGAAAAATTCAAAAGGTTTCTTCATAATGACTTACGTCCGTTGGTTCATCACCGGCACGCAAACTGCCTTAAGGCGAAAGGCATTTCTCCTGCCACGCATACGCAATGGTGCGCGGGCAGGACCGGAAGCTAGGCACGCAACACCTACCCGGTGTAATACCAGGACTATTTTTTACCCAAGTATTTTGGAGCAAGGTACTCATGCTGTTATTCAATCGACGTTCCCCCACCAAGTGTAGTCGGCGGCACGCTTTCACGCTGGTCGAACTGCTGGTTGTCATCACGATTATCGTAATCTTGGTTTCGCTGCTAATGCCCGCCTTGTCGACTTCGCGCGAGGCGGCCCGTAGCGTCCAATGCCAAAGTAATTTGCGGCAGATGATCTTCGCCGCCAAACAATACTCGAACAACGCAGGCGGAACGCTTCCGGCGTTTAAGATTCCGGCCGGACAAACACTGACCGCCCGCGTCGGCGACGACTCCGACGGCGTGGTGGTCGACAAGCCTCGCTGGCCCACGATTTTGGGTCAATATTGGGAAGGTACTTTTGACATTGATGAATACAAGGCGCTGGCGATTGCAACCGGCAAAACCGATGACGAATTCGCCGTCGTGCGCAACGGAATTTTGATCTGCCCCGACGCGCCCGAGCGAACGACCGTGCGAAACCTGGGCTACGGATACAACTATCAGTTTTTGGGAAACTCGCGCCCTAAGCATTTCGACCTGCCGAGTACGTTGCCTGGCGCACAATTCAATCGTTATCCGGTCGGGGAGACCTCGGTTTCGGTGTCGCACATGACGGTGGTCTTCGGTGACTCGATGGGCTCGGCCGGTGAA
>JAYTAU010000024.1:0-5779 GCA_043737375.1 Planctomycetia bacterium | reverse complement strand
CCACGGAGACGCGGAGGCACGGAGAAGGCAGAAAAGGTCGCGAATGGATACGAATGAACTTAAATCCGTAGGGTAGTATTCATTCATTCACGTCTATTCGTATCCATTCGCGGCCAATCAATTTCTTTTCAATCCACTCCGCGTCTCCGTGCCTCCGCGGTAAAATTCCGATCATTCGCCTTTGCGTCCTTCGCGCCTTTGCGTGATAATTGCCGGATCGCTATCTCGCCATTTCGGCGATACCATCGCCGGCTTTACACGGAATTTCAGACCTGTTCATGGAACCATTGCTGGCTGCCGCCGATCCTGCTTCCGGCTGGTTTCAATTCTTACAGCATTGCCTTAACGGCCTGACCAACGGCTCGTTGATTGCGCTGGTCGCCCTGGGCTATACGATGGTCTATGGGATCATCGGGCTGATCAACTTTGCCCATGGCGATGTGTTTATGCTGGGCGCGGTCTTGGCCTGGACGATCATTCGCACGCTGGAATTGAGTACGAATTCCAGCTTCGGCGCGATCGCCGGCGCCGTATTGCTATTGCTGGTCGCGGTGCCATGTTTTTGCGCGCTAATCAACGTCGCCGTCGATCGGATCATCTACAAGCCATTGCGCAATGCGCCAAAACTCGCGCCGTTGGTCTCGGCGATCGGCGTCTCGTTCGTGTTCATGAACATCGGGCAATTGTGGATCGGCGAGGCTGATCAACACGTGCCAAGCTTCTTCAGCAGCGAGAACCTGTTGGGCGAGACCGCCGATATCCTGCTGCGACCTGTCGATCTGCTGGTCGTCATCGTCGTCGTGCCGTTCATGGTCGGTCTGACGTTGTTGGTTAAAGCCACGCGGCTTGGCAAGGCCATGCGGGCCACTTCGCAAAACCCCCTGGCGGCACAATTGATGGGGATCAATGTCGAACGCGTCATCAGCGCCACGTTCGCCATCGGCGGCGCGCTGGCCGGAGTCGCCGGAGTGGTTGCAGCTATTTTCAATCCGACGATCAACTTTCAAATGGGTTATCAAAGCGGGCTGTATGCATTCACTGCCGCCGTGTTGGGCGGAATCGGCAATATTCCCGGCGCGGTGCTGGGCGGGTTGGTGATTGGTTTGGTGCGCGCACTGGGGACGGCCTACATCGGCGAGCGCTGGACCAGCGCGATGGTTTTCGGCATGTTGATTTTGATCTTGGTGTTTCGACCGACGGGCTTACTCGGCCGCACGGCCAAGGAGAAAGTATGAAGCCCGATCCGCAGCCGTCGGCGACGCCTAAACCGCAATTCGGTTCGAAGCGAGTTGCGCAGCTTGCTTCGATGATTGCGTTCAAGAAGTCTCGGCCTTGGTATTTGATGGTTCTGCTGTTGTTCGTGCTAGCGCCGAGAGTACTGAGCAGCTCATTGACCTATCAACTCTCGAACATCTTCGTGTTTTCGATTCTAGCGTTGGGGCTGAACGTCGTCGTGGGCTACACCGGCCTGTTGCACTTGGGGATCGCGGCATTCTTCGCCATCGGCTCCTACATAACGGGCATTTTGTGCGTGCCCAGTTATCCGTTTCAATTTGGGTTTGCCGGGGCGCTATTCGCATCGATCATCGGCACGGGGTTGCTGGGCATCGTGCTCGCCGCGCCCACGTTGCGGCTGCGCGGCGATTATTTGGCGATTGTCACGCTGGGCTTTGGCGAAGTGGTCAAGGCCGCGCTGCGCAATCTCGAAGAAATTACCGGCGGCACCAAAAGTATCAGCGGGTTGCCCCCGTTGGAACCGCCCGCTTGGCTGGCCGATGTCGCCGGTCGCGTCGGAGTGTTGATGACGTCCGACTTGTATTTCTACTTGGTCTCCTTGGCGATTCTGGCTTTAGTCGTGGCGGGCTTGCACAACTTGGAACAGTCGCGACTGGGCCGTGCATGGGTCGCCGTGCGCGAGGATGAACTGGCCGCCGCCTGCATGGGCATCAACGTGGCGGCGGTCCGACTCTCGGCATTTGCCATCAGCGCCGCGCTCGCGGGGCTTGCCGGGTGTTTGTACGCCACGCGATTAAGTACTACCGGTGATCCCAACATCGCGGATTTCAACCGGTCGATCATCGTGTTGTGTTGTTTGATCCTTGGCGGACTTGGCTCGCTGCGCGGGGCGCTGTTGGGCGTTTTTTTGTTGGTGGGATACGAGAACGTCGCTGCGCCATTTCTCGACGAGCAGTTGCAAGCCTGGGGCCTACGCGGCAGCTTGGGCGGGCTGTTGGAATTTAGTCGCTGGAACTTGATGATTTTCGGACTAGCACTGATTTTGATGATGCGATTCAGGCCGGAGGGTTTGCTGCCGTCGCTGTGTGTGAAGCATGAGATGCATGAGGAACGATAGCGTAGGCCGGAATTAATTCCGGCTGTTATTACACCACCGATCGGAACACGTTACTAGATTGAGAGAACTTATCCTAACCCGAAGCGTCAGCGAGGATCGACCTGCAAATTGTCGGCAAATCCTCGCTGACGCTTCGGGTTAGGATTTAGGCGTCAATAATGTTCTTCGATTTGAATTTTAAGCCGGAATGAATTCCATCCCACGATTTATGTCCTTACTCGAAGTCAAACAACTGACGATGCGATTCGGCGGCCTGACGGCTGTCAAGGATCTCGATCTGTCGGTCGAGCGCGGGCAAATCGTCTCCGTCATCGGGCCCAACGGTGCCGGGAAAACCACGGCCTTCAATGCCATTACAGGGATTTACGAGCCCACCAGCGGCAGCGTGTTTTTCGAGGGACAATGTCTGACGCGGCCGTTGACGTGGCGCGTGCGAATTGCGTGTATCGCCGTCGGTTTGCTCACGGCCGCGGCCGCGCTGTTGATCAGCATGAACCCCGACTTGTTGTGGCGTGCAACCATCAAACGCAACATGATCGAAGGACGCGAATCGTTTTCTTATCGCAATGCGGCCGGCGACTTTCTGGGCTACTTGCGCGGCGAAGTCGGCGTCGAGGCCGGCCGCGCCGGCAAATGGCGCGTGGTCGAACCGGCCATCGACACGCCCCTGGCCATGACCGAAACGCGCGAAGCCGCCGTGCGATTGGCCGCCGCCATCGATGCGGCTGTCGATGATGACAGCCCAATCTCACGCATCAAATCCCAACCGGGCCAACTAATGGCCACCAATGCCGATCTGGAACGGTTGCGCGAAATTCGAGACGATCGCCGCCGATACCTGTTCGGATCGTTGATCGTCGGTTTTGTCTTGGGCTCGGTCAGCGCCTATGTCACTTGGAACCGCGCGCGGCGCACGCCCGATGTCATTACCTCGGGTGGTATCGCGCGAACGTTTCAGAACATTCGTTTATTCCGCGAAATGACCGTGCTGGAAAACGTACAAGTCGGGTTCGATCGGACATCGTCGGTTCGCAATTCAATAGCACTCAATCAACACCATATTCGACGTCCTGCTCGCAGTAGTCCAATTGGCATGTTGTTCGGGATGCTATTGGGAACTCGCGGTCATCGTGCCGCCGAGAATGCCCAGCGCTTGCGTGCTCGCGAGGTGCTGGCGTTTGTCGGGCTGGAGTCCAAAGTCGGCGATCTGGCCGGCTCGCTGCCGTATGGCGATCAACGGCGGTTGGAAATCGCGCGGGCCATGGCCACCAGCCCCCGCCTACTGTTGCTCGATGAACCGGCGGCAGGGATGAACCCCTCCGAGACCGAGCAACTGACCCAGTTGATCCGTCGCATCCGCGATTCCGGCATCACGGTGCTATTGATCGAACATCACATGAACGTCGTGATGGGCATCTCGGATCGCGTGGCCGTACTCGATCATGGTTGCAAAATCGCCGACGGCACGCCGAGCGAAATTCGCAACGATCCAAAAGTGATCGAAGCCTACTTGGGCAAGGATGACAATTCTTGAACCAAGAATCAGTTGAACCACGGAGGCACGGAGACACAGAGTAGAAAATTGAAAGAAATCTCAGAGGAACTTCCAAGGGTAAAATGTTTATGACAGAACGTACAATTGACTATGTCATGATGCATGTGTTTTGACGCTATTACGTGAGTTCGGTGTCGGTTTGCTATTTACCATTTGCGTCCATTCGTATCCATTCGCGGCCAATCTTTCCTGTTCGTTTATATCTCCATGCCTCCGTGTCTCCGTGGTAATTGAAATTCGAACATGGTCGCGCCGTTGTTAACTGTCGAAAATCTGCACGCCGGATACGGCTCGATCGAAGCCCTCAAGGGAATTTCACTCAATGTGCTGCCCGGCGAGATCGTCACCCTGATCGGTGCCAACGGAGCCGGTAAATCCTCGACGCTGATGTGCATCTCGGGCGCGATTCGCGCACGCACGGGGCGCATCGTCTTCGATGGGCAAGAGCTGAACCAACTCCCGTCGTATAAGATCGTCGAACGCGGCCTATGCCATGCGCCTGAGGGGCGGCAAATTTTTCCTCGATTGACGGTTCTCGAAAATCTACAGATGGGAGCTTACACCCGATCCGACAGAGCCGGCATCGATCGCGATCTACAACACGCGTTCGCACTGTTTCCGATCTTGAAGGATCGTGCGAGTCAACTGGGCGGAACGCTGTCGGGCGGAGAACAGCAGATGCTGGCACTGGCCCGAGCATTGATGGGCAAGCCCAAGCTCTTGATGCTCGATGAGACGTCGCTAGGGCTGGCTCCCTTGGTGACGGCCAAAATCTTCGAAGTCATCCAACGCTTGAATGCCGATGGAATCGCTATTCTGCTGGTCGAACAGAACGCCCGCATGGCGCTACGCATCGCCGGTCGCGGGTATGTGATGGAGACCGGCACAATCACCATGAGCGGCCCGGCGGCCGAGTTGCTGAACGACGCGCGCGTGCGTGAAGCATATCTAGGGGGATGAAAGGGAGAGCAGAGAGCAGCGAGGGTCGAGCAACGTGGATCGAGTGAATATTTCTTCCGAACACCCATTTAGTCTCCGGCTCCGCCAGGGGGCCGAATTGAATTGCAAATCGACCAACGCAACGAAGTCAGATCGAAGCGAGACATGCCCCCCGGCAAAGCCGAGGGCTAAGAACCCATGATCATCGCCGGCCACTTACTACTATCGTGCGAGCCCGAACCCGGTCTGCCCGCGCGATGCGAATTGCGACGCGGTTGGTTGCGAGTAGACGGCGGGAAGATCGTGGACGTTCAGACCGGCGATTGCCCGCACGCGATCGAACTTGGCGGCGATGATTGCATCATCGCGCCAGGCTTCATCGACACGCATCTGCATTTGCCGCAGTTCGATTGCATCGGCCGCGAAGGGCTGTCGCTGCTCGATTGGCTCGAACAGGTAATCTTTCCGGCGGAGACGCGCTGGGCCGATCCGGTTTTCGCCGCTGACATGACGCAACGTGCCGTCGAGCAGCTCTTCGCGCATGGCACGACCAGTTTCTGTGCTTATGCCACGGTGCATCACCCGGCAACCTGCGCGGCTTGCGAAATTATCGATTGCTATGGAATACGCGCCGCAGTCGGGCACGTGTTGATGGATCGCGATGCGCCGGTCGAGTTGTGCCGGCCAGCGGGGCAGTTGATCGAGGAAGCGGCGGCGCTATTGGCGCGTTATCCGGCACCGAGCAAAATCGCTGACGGAGTCAGCTCCTACAAATCTGTAGGAGGCCTCTCCGAGGCCGATGCGGGCGCTGACTCCTACAAAAAATCCAGACTCGAATTCGCCATCACGCCGCGTTTTGTGATTTCATGCAGCGATGAACTGCTGGCTGCCGCTGGAAAACTGGCACATTCGACCGGCGCGATCGTCCAAAC
>JAYTAU010000023.1:0-5787 GCA_043737375.1 Planctomycetia bacterium | reverse complement strand
ATCCCCCTGCGACTCGACCTGCACGACCACCGTGTTGCCGATCACCACCGGCGACGATGCCATGCCGACATCGTTTCCCGCCGACGGATAGTCATAGCCCAGCCCACGAAACCATTGCAAACTGCCATCCAAGTCCAAACAGACCAAATCATTCGACGAGAAGAACGCATAGATTAGCTTGCCATCGCTAGCCGGTGTGTTGGCAGCGACCGCACTACTCTCGTGAATCAATGTCCGGCCCGTTGCCCAAAACTGGCGGGCCCAACGTTGCTTGCCGGTCTTCGCATCGAAACAGAGGACATGCAGACGAGATTGCTTCGGCCCGCTTGAGGCAGTCACGATTACGTTATCGCCCACGACGATCGGTCCCGACAGCCCGCGACCGGGCAAGTCGGCTTGCCAGGCGATATTCTTACCGGTTTCTACATTCCACTGCGTAGGCGGGTTTTCGTGTGCGGCGGTGTTGGTGCTGTCGCCTCGGAACTGGGTCCAATCGGCTTGGAGCGAAGTCGCGGATAGACAAACCAGCAGAATAATAGGCAAGATTCGCATAGGTAATTTCAATATCAAAGTGATGAGCAGTTCAAAGAAATTTTCACGCAAAAAACGCAAAGATTATCGAGGACATTTAACTTCGCGTCCTTTGCGCCTGTGCGTGAAACTCATTTGCGCTGCATTGGGCCGAAAGAGTACTCCGAACAAAAACGGCGTGCCGTACGCTAAGACTTCTTCGTCGTCTTGCCTTCCTTCTTCGAGTCACCCTGCTTGTCGCCCCCTTTTTTGTCACTATCGCTATCGAGGGGTTTTTTCGGCGTCGGCGGTCGCTTGGTCGAAAGTACCGCCGCGCCGCGCTCGTCGCAAACGCGCAACTGAAACTGCCAATCCTGAGCCCATTCTTCGGTTTGTTCGTTCTGGCAAACCTTCACTAAAATCGTGTTGACTCCCGGCTTCAAAGTACCTTGGGCCAAGTATTGATCGAGCTCGCTATTCGAGTGATAAACTTCACGCTCGAACACTTGCTTACCGTTGAGCCAAATCTTGCAGGCATTGCCGCTGCCTAGTCGCAAATCGACCGGCCGGGCTTTGTCGGATTGGAACTCGGCCTCAGCGTAGGCCACGGCCCCCATATGTTTACCGACGACTTTGTTCAGATCCACCGCCCCGTAATCGTCGCTGGTTGCGTGGTCGAACCAAGTCACAGGTTCTTTTTTACCAGGATAAGAGGCTTTGTATTTCGCAGGAACAGAGTCGTTCGATTGCTCCGGCGGGTAGGCCACCGCGTAACCGCGGCTCTCAACGTTATCGAACGGAGCGATCAGCTTCCATTCCATGATGAAACCGAAATGACGCGGCAAATCGACCGGCTCGCCCAACTCTTTTAATTTTTCAGAGAGCAACTTGATTTGATCTGGATCGCGCGCCTGAGCCATCAGTTGGCGATAGCCTGTCAACAATTCCGCAGCCGGCAGTTTGGCATCGCCCGCCGCGGCTAACTGATCGATGCGCTGAGCCAACGCATCGCGGCGAAGCTCCAAGCTGGAGTCTTCGATCATTTTTGGCAACAGCCGCTGCGGCGCGGACGTATCGACATTCGCCAGGATCTCGTAAGCCAAACGCCGCGAACGATCGCCGTGCGACGTATCGAGTACGTACTTTTCGAGCGCGGTTTGCGGCAGCTTGCGACCGGCTGTCCGTTCGCGATCGGCGACGGACTCGACGGCGCTCCGAAGCCAATTCACCGCCAACGGGTTGGCACCGTCGATGCCGGCGATGATCGTCAGCAGTTGGTTGCCTTCGGACATCGAGAGCAATTTGACCGCGGCCTTGGCTTCGGCATGGCCGGCCCCTTTTACATCGACAGCCTTGACGCGCGCCAGCAATTGTTCGACCGATCCGGATCGCTCGGCGGCGAAAGAAGCCGATACATAGACTAGTTCCAGCGCCAGAATTGCCACGATCGTAAATCGCGAAACGAGGCGATGGGTCGCAAACGTGTCTACTCGATTAGACAGATCGACGTTAATCATGAGGTCCTCTAAATCTGCCGACGCTTCGTGCAGAAGATACTACGCATAAGCTATGCACTATCCCCGGTCATCCTCGGATAGTCAATCCCGCAACGTTACGGGCGTCGATACAAGCTCGAAGCAATTGCGAGTGCATCGAATTTCTTGCAGAAATGTACTCGCTCTCCGCGTCGACCTTAAATTGGTTTCGACCCGCGGGGTAGATGCGCCATCGCTGAAAAGATTAGGGCGACAAGGCTGCCGACCGTTCAGGCGGACGAGGCAACAACTCGACCGTGCAGCCCGCATCCAACCGGTCACTGGCCGCCGATCGAGCGGGGTTGTCAAGATTGCGCAAGGCAAAATCCGTCGGCACCAACGTATGCAACGCCCGTCCCGTAGCGGGAAAACGAATCCAGCCGACCGGCTGGGTTGAGGTCATATTTTCTCGCTCGCCCCAGGTCGACTGCCATTGTTTGAAATTATGTTCCTCGCCGGAGGTGCGATCCGAAACTTTCCAGAACACGGCAAACGACTCATAAAAATTGCGGTCGCCGGTCCAGACCAAGCGTTTACGCGTGTCGTCGATACGATCGTCGGCCGATTGCTCGACCAACGGCGCGGTTCGATTGCCGGCTACTATCGAGTCGATGCAGTTGACCTCGGTCGGCATCAAGGTGGTAGCGCTGTCGTCGTCGGTCAAACGCACTAGTCCGCCGTGCGTCACCAGCGTGGCATGACGAATTTCGATGCGATTGCCGAGCATGGGCCGCGGCTCGCTTTGTCCGACATTGGAGCTATGTCCAACGTTGATATCGACAAATCGCTCGCTGGTAACCAGCAGGCTATTTTCGAACAGCAGGTCGATTGGTTCGCTTTCGCTGGATCGCAAAAAAGTCGCTTCGCCGCGAATCAATGAATGCTTGACTTCGATAGCGACCAGCTTGCGCGGCATC
This sequence comes from Planctomycetia bacterium, assembly GCA_043737375.1. Taxonomy (GTDB): domain Bacteria; phylum Planctomycetota; class Planctomycetia; order Pirellulales; family JALHPA01; genus JAWXCH01. The sequence continues at coordinate 2,825 of JAYTAU010000023.1, read as the reverse complement.
GGGTTATCACGGACTGCACTACCGACGGCGGATAGTCCTGCCTTGACATCGACTATCGCGACGCTGGGGCGATATGCGAGCGGCTCGGCGGCGCTGCGCACCGTGATCGTACAGCCCTGGAGACGAAGTGCTTCGGCATGATTCATTTCGAACAACGCCCAACGATCGGCGGGCATTTCACGCGGGACTTCGAACTCGACATGCAGGTTGTGCAGGGTCAGTTGGCCGCCGGTCACAGTGACCATAGCGCGTCGCTCGGTTTCCCCCTTGGCAGGTCGAAAGCGCACCAGCGGCTGAAACCCTTCACCTGCTCGCAAGGTGAGCTTGGTATTCGAGAGTTCGATCGGCGCTTCATCGAGAATTCCATTGACCCGCAGTTCGATGACGTCGCCCGATTTTGCATCGCGCAGGGCCGACGCCAAAGTACGATACGTCGCCGAGCCGTCAACCGTGGTCCGCACCGACGCCCCAGAGACCACCAATTCGCCGCGACGGGCCGGATCGACCGTCGTAATTCGACTTGCCGATCTTCCAGCTATAGCGGATCCAATTGCATCGGTCGTGGTTGCGTCGGCCCGTGGGGCTTTCGACGCCGGACCGGCCGGTTCAATCGCCGTCGTCGGCACCGCATCACGAATGGTCGACCAGACCGAAGTCAACTGCTCCGGCTGAAGGCTGTCCCAGACGCTGGTCACCATCTCGCGTCCCAAGGGCACGCGCGACCGCAACCAGTTCGGCACGTTACGCAATGCATTGCTTGGGACAGCGCTACCGGTGACGGCACTGCCGGAGACAACACTGCCGGAACTGTTGCCAACCAGGGCAGGATCGTTCTTTCCAGGCAAATTGCTACGAGCATCCGGGGCGCGGACATCTGTGGTTTGTCGGGGAGTGGCTTGTCGGTTCGTGGCTTGACGGTCGATCGAATCGGATTTCGGATCGGCATGGTCGTTCGTCGTGTCGCTATTCGCTGACCCTGCTATGGCTGTCGACCCCACGTTGCCCGTTGTAGATTGGCTTGCATCGAGGGATTTGCCCGTCCCATTTCGGCTCGTCGACGTTCTCGGTCCAATGGTAGCCGGGGCATTCGACGGCGGTTCAGCAACGATCGGCCTGGGCAGCCGACCAAGCAAAGGCGGCACCACGGTTTCGTTGACGGGTGCCCAGAAATTATTCAAGGCCAGCACCAACGCAACCAACACACCGACGGGAACCAACCAGGGAATATTCCGCTCCCAATAAGAAGCGACCGTCGCGTTGGGTTCCCAAACGCGTCCGCCAGGCACGGCCGGTCGCAATCCCAATCGCACGGCAATAGCCGAAACTTCGTCCACTAACTCGCTGGGCCGCTGGTAACGATCTTCGGGCGATTTAGCCAACAATCGCTTCAGAATCCTTTCCAAATCTGCAGGCAATTGAGGGCAAAACTGGCGTACGTCGGGCGGTTCATCGCCTTGATGCTGTAAAAGCTTTTGCAACACGGTGCCGGTCGGAAACGGCGGCCGTCCGCTCAGCATAAAGTACAACGTGCAGCCGAGCGAATACATGTCGCTGCGCACGTCGGCAATGCGCGGATCGCGAGCCTGCTCGGGTGAAATGTAATCGAATGTTCCCAGCGTCACGCCGCTGGCGGTCAGGTCGTTGTTGCCATGCTCGACCTGATGCAGCCGGGCCAAGCCCATGTCGACCAGCTTGGCTTTGCTTTCGGGAGTAATCAGCACGTTCGAGGGTTTGATGTCGCGGTGAACGACGTCGCGCTGGCTGGCATGTTCAAGCGCGTCTCCCAACTGCAATAGATAGCTGACCGCATCGACGATCGACAACGGTCCGTCGCGATCGACCAAGTCGCGCAGATTGATGCCGTCGATAAACTCGAAGACGATGTAGTGCCAGCCCCCGTCCTCGCCGACGTAATGCACGCGGCCGATATTCTCGTGATCGAGCCGAGCCGCCGATTGAGCTTCGTTTTTGAAGCGGCGCAACGTCTCTTCGTCGCTCGATTGATCTTGCGAGAGCACCTTGACCGCCACAATGCGATTGAGCATCGCGTCGAGCGAACGGAACACGGCACCCATTCCACCACCGCCGACGAACTCCAGCAGTTCATAGTGACCAAGCGTCTGCCCCAGCAGCACGCGGCCCATCTCCGTGGGGTGCAAATGGCCGACGGCCGGCGGCAAACTGTTCAGCGGAAGTTTGCGAATGACCGTGGGTTGACTATCCAGCGGACCGGTTGGGATTTGAGCGGCAAGGTTTTGGGCAACTAGTTTTGGGTCATTCGCGGCAGGGCCAGGACTATCGAAGTGCTTGGTTTGTTTAGATTCGGAATTCGAACCGTCGCTACGCCGTAAATTCCCTGCGATATTTCGGCGGCGACTGGTCGACCCCCGGTGAGAACCCGAGCCGCTAGAAATGGGCGCTAAGGTGAACGAGTCGGCGGCGGTTGTCGACAAGCTTGCAATCGGCGGGTGTTCCGATGCAGGCAAAGCTGCCGTCGCATCCGTCGATGGTAGACTATCGTACTTTTTCCGATGAATTATCGATTGGTCGGTGATCGGAGTCGGCACGATGACGATTTGAGATAGTCCCGCGGACGTTTTTTCCGTGCTACTCCTTTTGGTTTTGTCATTATTCAAGGCAGCGAAAATCAAGCCGGCTTCAGTCGAGTCGGCTTGATGTGGACCGGCTTTCGTTCGCCCGGCATTGGCAATCGCATTCGTGCTCTGGGAATCGCTGCTTTCGGTCGGCGCGCGCGATTTGCCCGCCGTAATCGGCTCGGGCAATTCGTTGGCATCGTGCTCGAACATTTTGGACTTCCGTCATTA